>JBFEPA010000080.1:0-5431 GCA_041550275.1 Thermoplasmata archaeon
GTCCGCGTGAGAGGGGGCCTCGACTTCTACGCCAGCACCGCCCAGTCCGCAAGGGTGGTCGCCAGGGAGCTCCAGGAACAATACTCGGCCGAGTTCAAGGAGTCATCGAGCCTTTGGGGACGCCAGGACGGCCGCGACGTCTACAGGGTGACGTTTCTGGTAAGGCTGCCGCATTTCGAGGCGGGAGACGTGCTGACATGCGGATCCAATGAATACTACGTCAGGAGCATGGCGAGAGGCATCATACGATGCGTCTCGTTGCCTTCTGGAGAGGAGCGACAGATGAAGATGCGCGACCTCGAGTCTTGTCGGGTCGCTTGTCCAGCATCGGGCGTGAAGATGGCGGTTGTTCTTATGGAGAGCGATTCCGAGCTGCAGGTTCTCGACCCTGCGACGATGTCCCCGGTCGACGTCATCAAACCGAAGGATTTCAGACGGGATGGGGAGCAGGTCCGGCTGGCCAGGACGAACCTCGGAGTTTACGCTTTGAGCGACAGCTGGTAATCGACTCGCGCGCGACTGGTCTCATCAAAAGGCATTAATCCCCATGCCCCCTTTCCGAGGCAGTGAGGTATTGGTGATGGTCACAGAAACCGCTGTGCAGAACGCCGTTGTGGAGCTGCTGCGGAAGACCGTTGTCAGGTTGCCGGCAGATGTAAAGAGCGCCCTTGTGAAGGCGCTCGACGCCGAGACCGACGAGGTTCCTAAGATGCAGTTGAAGGCGATAATGGACAATATCGCCCTTGCGGAACAGGGCAACACCCCGATGTGTCAGGACACCGGCGTAACAATATTCTATGTCACGCTGCCGAAGAACTGCGAAGGGAACGTCGAGAAGGGCATAGTCGAAGGCGTCAGGATGGCGACCAAGGAGGTGCCGTTGAGGCCGAACGCGGTCCACCCACTCACCAGGAAGAATCCTGGAGACAATGTTGGCGACAGGATGCCCTACATCAATTTCAAGGTCGGCGACAAGGACTACATCGAGATAACGGTGATGACCAAGGGTGCCGGGTCCGAGAACATGAGCCAGCTGGCCATGCTCACGCCCAGCCAGGGAGTAAAGGGCGTCAAGGAATTCATCCTCAGCACGGTCCTGAGAGCGGGCGGGAACCCATGCCCTCCAATGGTGCTCGGAGTCGGCATCGGGGGTTCGTCCGACATCTGCATGAAGCTCGCGAAGGAGGCGCTCCTGCGTCCGTTGGACGAGAGGAACAAGGACCCAGAGGTGGCGAAGCTGGAGACAGACTTGCTGGAATCGCTCAACATGCTCGGGATCGGCCCCATGGGCCTCGGAGGAAAGACGACCGTACTCGGGCTCAACATCGAGTACGGATACTGTCACACCGCGAGCTTGCCGGTCGCAGTGAACGTCCAGTGCTGGGCTGCCAGGCGCGGCACTGTCAGAATCTATCCTGATGGAACGCTCAAATTCCCAACACACGAGGAGGCCTGATCACATGTCGAAGAGGCTCAAGACCCCGTTGTCCGAAGAGGATGTGCGCGCACTCAAGTTCGGTGATGTTGTCTATCTGGACGGCGTCGTGTTCACCGGCAGGGACGAGGTCCACATCCACGCCCTCGAGCATCTCGAGAAAGGCGAGGAGATACCCGTCGACTTCAAGGGGGCCGCGCTGTTCCACTGCGGCCCGATAATGAGAAAATCCGGCGATGTGTGGGAGGTCGTGGCGGCCGGTCCGACGACATCTTCAAGGATGAACTCGCTCGAGCCGGAGTTCATCGAGAAGTTCAGGCCAGGCGCCATCATCGGCAAGGGTGGAATGTCTCAGCCGACAATCGATGCGATGAAGAAATTTGGATGCGTCTACCTGGCAATAACGGGTGGCGCTGCTGTGCTGGCTGCCAAGGGGCTCAAGAGCGTCACAGGCGTCGAGTGGTACGAGCTCGGCATGCCGGAGGCGATATGGATCATCAACGCGGAGAACTTCGGACCACTCACTGTGGGCATCGATGCACACGGCAACAGTCTATACACCGTCGTGAACGACAATGTCAAGGAGAACGAGCCGAAGGTTCGCGAGCGGCTGGGTCTCAAGAAGTGATGCCCGTCACTCGTAGTCATCGTAGTCGTCAGGCTCACTGCTCTCATCGGCGCCCGTCTTCCGCTCCCTGACCTTTCTCTTCGGCGTCTCTTCCTCCTCTGCTTCTTTCTCGTCGAGCTCGTCGTATATCGCAGGAGCTTTGTCAGGTGACTCGAAAGTGCGGATTCTCAGGACGACTGCAAGTGCGAGTATCACAATCGTGAGGAATAGCGCGAGGATCATCATCGAATGCGCGAGGTCGAAGCCGAAGATGAACCCACCGTAACTGTCCCTGGTCTTGTCGAGACGTATCTCCCCAAGGTCGGTCTTCTCCTCGTGTGAGAGTACCATCGAATCCATCTCGAAAGGTCTGTATCCGTCGAGGATGAAACGCAAAGTGTAGTTGCCTTCCTTCAGGCCTGGGAACTCGAACTCCCCATTGATGTTTGTTATGGTTTCCCTCAGGGGCAGCAGCATGACCCTAACCCCTGGCAGGACTTCGCCAGTAGCAGAGTCGACGACGATGCCGTAGAGCCCACCCGGCTGTCCTGTCAGGTTGAAATCGAGCCCTACTAGCGCTCCAAGTGCTATCTCCACGCCGACAACCGTGACATTGTTGTACCCTTCCAGAGATGCGTCAACCGTATACGTGCCTGGAAGCACCCCTCGTATCTCATACTTGCCATCTATGGACGTGAGACCGAAGAGGTCTGTCCCGGTCAAGGACACATTGGCCCCCACGAGGAGTATGGATCCCGACCTGACAGTGCCAGACAGCACGGTTGGCTTCTCCTCGAGATGAATGTCCACATTCTCTGTGGTCACACCGCTCTCGACCACGACACCTGTCACAGTCGATGTGTTGAATCCATCGAGTGCCGCCGTGACCGAGTATGTCCCAGCAGGCACGTTCGGCATATAGTAGCTCCCATCCATGTCACTCGGTACCGTGACGGTCACGGGCGTATCTCCTTCGACCCTGACCGAGACGTTCGCACCGGCGAGCGGAGCATCAGTGGTTTCGTGCAACACCATGCCAGATATGCTGCCTGTCTTGGATGCAAGGTCGAAGTCGAGGTAGAATATCCCCCCGATAGGCAGCGGTGCAAATCCGGTCTTATTATCATGGTACGGCGCGGACGCAGTTAGTGTGTAGGACTTGTTGCCTTCGAGGCCGTTGAAGGAGTACCGCCCCTCGCCGTCAGTCGTTGTGTTGATCGAGAGCGGCTCTAGTAAGACATTCGCCCCTGCCAATCGCCCATTTGCATCTTCCACGATGCCCGATATCGTGCCGCCACCAACAGTCAGGTTGACATAGGATGTGTTAGAAGGGGTTACGGTGACGCTAACGGCCGCGAGTTCTTCGTATCCCACGCACACTGCAGATACTTCATACTCTATGCCGCCTGGGTAAGTGAGGAGATCCGATATGATCACCACGCCGGTCTCGTTCACTTCCCAAGAGCCATCTTCGCCATCGATTTTGACTTCAGCCTCCGGAACCGGCCTTCCGACGTTGTCAGTGACGTTGGCGAATATGGATCCCGAATAGTCTGGGGAAGTCACGATTTCGAGGGTGAAGTCGAGGTAGATTATATCTCCGATAGGCAGCAACTCGGACTCGGTTTGATTCTCATGGTTCGGTGCGGACGCGGTCAGTGTGTAGGATATGTTGCCCTTGAGGCCGTCGAAGGCGTATCTGCCATCACCGTCGGTCGTTGTATTGATCGAGAGCGGCTCTAGTAAGACATTCGCCCCTGCCAATCGCCCATTTGCATCTTCCACGATGCCCGATATCGTGCCGCCACCAACAGTCAGGTTGACATAGGATGTGTTAGAAGGGGTCACTTCGACGCTAACAGCCGCGAGCTCTTCGTACCCCACACACTTGGCTGACACTTCATACTCTGTACCATTGGAATCTGCGAGAAGGTCTGATATAATCACCACACCGGTCTCGTTCACTTCCCAGGTGGTCTCGTTGCCATCGATAGTGACATTCGCATCTGGAACGGGCCTTCCGGCGTCGTCCGTGACATTGACGAAGATCGACCCTGAGTAGTCCACGAAAGCAACGCTGGCCTCGCGGTCGCCTGCGTCTGTATCGTCGGTTGGAGACAATCCGAGGCCTGCCAGCGCCATCAGGGCGACAATGGCACCGACAAACAGCACTGGTGATAGGTTCGAGCGAGGCATCGGTTCTCCCCGTTTCCAATCAACTAGTCGCGATAAATACATTTCCTGAGCCATCAGGGGACAAGTTGTCGCGCCCGTCCTGACAACGTATTTGAAGGCCAGTATTCCTAGGTCAAGAGATTATCGTTATGTCTTGGTCTCAGGGATATGGAAAGTAGAAGAAAGAGAAGGGATTTCTCCCTTCTCCAGTAAAGGAGTTTCTCAGCTGTTGTAGTCGACCAGGAAGTCGTACCATCCCGTGTCTATGGCGAAGTCCGTTGCCGCGTAAACGTCCGAATAGGAGCCCCATTCAAACGAGGACCCCCACCACAGTGTCAAACCACCGCACATCATTGTATTTGGTGCCCCATCAAGGTACAACACAGCGTTCTCGACCGCCGCAATCATATCCCGGGTCAGTGCCCTGAGCGTCGGGTCCGTAATCTTCGAGTTGGCGAGTATCTGGTTCCCGAGATCCACCATGTCCACCTGATGCTTCGTGTAGAACACTGAATAAGTGTTCCTCACAACCGTCTTGTAGGCTCTGTAGTACGAATCGAGGTTCGTGTGTATCTCGTCGCACCAAGCGTCGATCGTGCTCATAGATTGGTGCAGGTTGCCAACGCTGACGGCTCCGAGGGTCGCGTAGAAATACTGGCTAAGCGGATCGTAGTACTGCGCCCAGCCTTCTATCATGTCCGCAGCGACTTGGTCCGGGGTCCTTAGCGGGTCAAGCGCGACCGGCGTGAACATCAGGTCGTATGGGAAGCCATCGCCAGCGACGGTTTCCAGCGAGGCGACCACTATATCCACTAGCCCCGTCAACGCTGTGGCGTAGACCGTCTCTATGCTCGCCATCGAACAAGCGTCGCACGAGAGGATATCAATGTGCACACCAGCGTCGATTATGGCAGCCTTGAGTTCATCCAGGTATATCCAGTCGTCCGAGGTGTAATCGCCGCAGAAACCGTTCCATGCCGATCCGTGGTCCCAGAGATCGATGACCAGGTGGTCCGACGGATATCGTGTCGCGGTCTCGTTTATCATCCAGCTCAAGGTCGCTCCATCTCCGAAGTTCATCTCAGGGAAGGTGTCGACTATCTGGGCATCGTTTCCTTCGATTTCCCAGAGCTCCGTCCCTTGGTAGGCCATTCTGTCGACGAAAGCTACGATGTTGACGTCAGCGCTTGCTGGTATGTTCATCAGGTACAGCA
>JBFEPA010000081.1:0-5329 GCA_041550275.1 Thermoplasmata archaeon
ACTGCATGAAGTGTGGCGTCTATACGACGAAGCCCGTCGAGGAATTCAAGGACCAGGCGCCTGAGGCAGAGGCGGCGGTTGCGGAGAACAAGCCAGAAGGGTAGGTCTGCTGAGACTCGACGGAACCGCCCTGGACGCCGGCACCCAACCATCCACCAACGCTTAAATACACAGTGCGCTTTTGCCTCAAACACGACGCGCAATGGCACGTCTGGAACGCCGCTCCACGGATACAAAAAGCCCCGGTAGTGTAGCGGCCTATCATCCGAGCCTGTCGAGTTCGGGACTCGGGTCCGAATCCCGACCGGGGCGCCATACCTCTCACACGCAGCCGCCTTCACGCGGCCGATAGCATCACAACGCCAGCCATGTGCCGATGTTCTTCTTCTTCGCGCCCTCGTACACCAGTTTGGCGGTCGCCATGTCCTCTATCGCCACCCCGAGGTTCATAGACATCGTGCGCTCTTCATCGGACTCACGACCTGGCTTGAGGCCCAAGACTATCTCTGAGAGGTCCGCATGTATCTCGGGTATCCCGGAGAAGTATCCGACAGTCTGATAGTACCTCAGCTGGCCGATGTCGTCCGTGGCGAACTTGTCGACGGACATCATCGCCTCAGGTTTCCAGTACGAATCGAAGTCGAGCGGGCACGCGAAGCCGCCCTCCTTGAGCCATCCAGCGTCGATAACCGGCTGAGGGTGCTTCAGGATGGGCCCTGCGGTGACGACGATATCTGCGCCCTCGACCGCCTTTCTGGGTTCACTGACCACCTCGACCTCGAGCCCGTAGGCGATCTTCATGTCATTGGCGTATCTGCCCGACACCTCGCGGTCGATGTCGTATGCGCGCACCATATCCAGACTGTCGAACGCCGCGTGGACCGCCTCGAGGTTGGTGCGGCCCTGCACACCGCAGCCCAGCATGCCTAACACAGACGACTCCTCACGTGCGAGATACTTCGCCGCAACCGCGGTCGCCGCGGCCGTCCTCTTAGCAGTCACCCACGAGGCGTCCATGACGCACATAGGAAGGCCTGTGCCAGGATCGTTCAGTATCAACAGACCGGATATGTATGGCAGCCCGCGCTTCTTGTTATCGGGGAATCCGCTGACCCACTTCATGCCAGCGGCGCCCATGCCGCTCAGATAGGCGGGCATGGCGTGGATGAACGCATCTGGCATAGGGTGGATGCCAGGTTTGGGCGGCATCTCAGCCCTTCCATTGCCCTTCTCCCTGAAAGCGACCTCCACGGCCATGATCACCTCGGCAATTGGAACACCTACCCGCGCGACGTCCTCAGATGACAGATACAGCAGTTCGTCTGGCATGTCGATCACCGGGGACGCAATCGACATACTCGGCTAAAATGTTGTCACACAACGCCCTGCACACGTTCTGGAGAAGTATCATATCGGGAGGGTGCAATCACTGACGTGGAAGGTGCAGCAGACTCACGTAAGTGAAAGGAGGATTTCATCATGACAGAGAAGGTCAAGATATTCGCCCTGAGCACATGCCCCTACTGCAAGAAGACCAAGCGGTTCATGAGCGAGAACGGTATCGAGTACGACGCTGTTGATGTCGACCTATTAACCGGCAAGGAGCAGGATGAGCTGTTGAAGGAAATCGAGAAGCTGACCGGGAGGCGGTCCTTCCCAGTCGTCGTCATTGGCGACGAGGTCATAGTCGGACACAACGAAGAGAAGTTGAGGAAGGTACTGCAACTATGACTGAGCGAGCAGAGCGCAGGATATTCTGTCCGGTCTGCTCCGCCCGTTTCGCGCCCAGCGAAGACGTTGCAGAAGGGGACGAGGTCAGATGCCCCGTCTGTGGACAGATGCTCATCGTTCGCGTCAACGACGCACAGTTGGTTGGAGAACGGCGTTCCGTGCTTTCTGACGACGAGATAAGGGACCGCGTTGACGGATATGCCGGCATCAAAGGCTACGTCTTCAACGAGATGAAAGAAGAGATAATCGAAGGGCTCATTGGCAAGAGGGACTCCTTCGGCGACTTCTACTGCCCGTGCCGGCTGGAACACACGCCGGAATACCAGTGCCCTTGCAGACCGACCCGAGGAGGCGATGTGGAGAGGCATGGGAAGTGCCACTGTGGTCTCTTCTGGAGACGAGTGTGAGGAGCAGCGCGACAATCGCCGTTGCCAGGAGACGCAGAAGCGCGTGGAAGACGAGTCAGTATGGTAATCGGCTAACAGCGTGAAATGATAAATCAGAAATAGGTCGCAGAACATGGACGATATCGTGGAAGACAACCCCCTCGAAAAAGCTCTCTCCGTGACCACGGCGATGATGAGCACAAGGGACATCAAACAACTGTTCGCACTGATCGTCGATAGCATCACTAGCAGTTTTGGATTCGAGGGGTGCGACGCATACATCCTCGACAAACAGACGGGTGAGTACAGGCTGATCACCACCAAGGGGTACAGCGAGGAGGATTCGCAGCAGATACTCGGCATCACAACGAAGAAAGACACTGTGCAGAAGGACATCGAGGATTCGGAAAGGCTTGGACGATTCACCTACCTATACAAGTCACAGCTGAACGAGGACCTGAGCAGATACTACGGCCTTCTGCACCCCGAGAGGGCGTCTGAACCTAGAGAGCACGATGACGACTGGCACGAGCTCGACGTGCTGTACGTGACTCTCGAGGACCAGCACGGCAACATGATAGGATTCCTTGAGCCCGATGGGCCGTTGAACCGGAAACTCCCATCCAAGAACCTCATACTCAACCTGGAGATATTCGCCAGCCTGGCATCGATAGCCGTCGCCAATGCGGAGCTGATCGATGAACTCAACCAGACCATACATAGCTACAAGATCCTCAGCGAGGCGACGGTGGCGTTGCAGGAGCCGGTCGACCTGAAAGAGACGCTTCGCAAGCTTGCAGACAACCTAAGCAAGATCATGCCATTCGACGAGATAAGCGTGTATCTCATTGACTGGGAGCGCGACCTGATGATTCCAGCGTTCGCGAGGGGGCCGTTCGCGGAGGAGATCATGTCGGATATCGGCCCCATAAGCGGGCTCGCAGGGGAAGTCGCACGGACGGGTATTGTGGAGATCGTCGAGGACTCATGGGAGGACACGCGCGTGATCGACATCCCCGGGGTCGATGACGACGACATAGGCGGCCAGGCGATGATGTGCATCCCGCTCAAGAGCAAGGCGGGAGATGTCGTCGGCGTGCTCGACCTCTACCGGAACAAGCGGCTCCAGTTCACACAGCAGGAGTACGAGATATCCATGCCGTTCGCGACGCATGCCGCGGCCGCCATAGAGAACGCCAAGCTCCGCGATGAGCTGAGGGAGAACTTCGAGTCCGTCAGGAAGGCGTACGAGGACATCAAGCTGCTCGACAAGGCGAAGGACAGCCTCGTCAACACAATCTCCCACGAGCTGAGAACGCCCCTCACTACGATACTGGGCTATCTGGAGATGGCATCTGAGGGGCTCTACGGGGAGGTGCCGCCCAAGCTGAAGGAGAAGTTCGCCACGATGCTCGGGTCGATCAACAGGATCAACGCACTTGTGAGCAAGATGCTCGAGATGTCGAGGTTGCAGGAGAAGACGCTGTCGCTGGAGATTGAGCCCGTGAACCTCGCCACCGTCACCAATGAGGTGGTGAACGACTATCAGAAAGAGGTTGCTGCGAGGGGGCACAAGGTGAACGTCCTCTTCGGGAACGACATGCCGGTGGTAGCGGCTGACAGGCTGAGGATGCGGGATGTGATCGCCGCGCTGGTCGACAACGCCATCAGGTACACGCGCGAGGGAGGCACGATTACGGTTGGCGCCGACATCCTTGCGGGTAAGGTGCACATCTGGGTAAGGGACACGGGCGTTGGCATATCGGACGAGAACAAGGCGAAGGTCTTTGACAAGTTCTTCCTCGCAGACGCCGGACTGACGCGCGAAGACGGCCGGGTGGGCATAGGACTGTTCGTTAGCAGAGAGATCATTAGGAAGCATGGCGGCGAGATGTGGTTCGAGAGCAAGATAGACCACGGAAGCACATTCCATTTCACCGTGCCGATAGGCCGGGCACGAGCGCCTTGAGATGCTCTTAAACGATTCAACGCCTCGGTCCGCTATTCGCACAGATGACACTTTTCATCATAATCCATAGCGTGAGAAATGCAATGGGTTTCAGGGAAGGGGTTTGAAGGTTGTCCGGCTTCAGCACGAAGCCTTCTCGAAGACCTCGGCGTCCGGCCATGACGCGTCTTCTGTGAGATACTTGTGCATCGCCTTGGCCGCGCGCTTGCCGTCTCCCATCGCCAGGATGACAGTTGCCGCACCCGTCGATATGTCTCCGCCTGCGAATACACCCTTCTTCGAGGTACGGCCATCGGCGTCGACCGCGATCGTCCCCCACTTCGTCGTCTTCAGGTCTGGCGTCGTCATCGGCACAAGCGGGTTGGGGCTCTGTCCGATGGCGATCAAAACCGTCTGGCAGTCGACCACGAAGTTCGACCCCTCTATCTTGACTGGCCTTCGCCTGCCGGAGTCGTCGGGCTCCCCGAGCTTCATACGGATAGCCTCTATCTGCTTGACATTGCCGTTCTCGTCACCAATGTATTTCACCGGCGCCGCGAGCAGCTCGAATATGACGCCCTCCTCCTTCGCGTGGTGGATCTCCTCCCGCCTCGCTGGCAACTCGGCGTCGGAGCGCCTGTAGAGGATGATGGACTCCTTTGCCCCCAGCCTGAGAGAGGTTCTCGCGCAGTCCATGGCAACGTTGCCGCCTCCGAGAGTGACCACGCGCTCACCGACGCGTACGGGCGTGTCGTAGTCGGGGAAGTTGAACGCCTTCATGAGGTTGACCCTGGTGAGGAACTCGTTGGCCGACATGATGCCGTTCAGGTTCTCTCCCTCCAGGTTCGTCCAGTTGGGCAGGCCTGCCCCAGTGCCGACGAACACCGCGTCATACTCTTCGAGCAGCTCGTCGACCGTCTCGAGCTTGCCGATGACATGGTCGTTCTTGATCTCGACTCCGCTCTTGCGTATGTAGTCGACCTCCGCCCTCACGATCTCCTTCGGCAGCCTGAACTCGGGAATGCCGTAGACGAGCACTCCACCGGAGTACTGCAGCGCCTCGAATACCGTCACCCTGTGGCCCAGCTTTGCGAGGTCGCCAGCGACGGTTAGACCCGCGGGTCCTCCGCCGACGACCGCGACCTTCTTGCCGGTCGAAGGCGGGGCTTCGATCTTGCCGTGCTTCTGCTCGTTCCTCTCCCAGTCTGCAAGGAACCGCTCGACCCTGCCGATGCCGACTGGCTCGTTCTTCTTGCCGACTATG
>JBFEPA010000082.1:0-5324 GCA_041550275.1 Thermoplasmata archaeon
CTCGCCCTGCTGATGACCATCTCGCTCACCAATGTCAGGCTGGACCAGACAGAGGCGAAGGGACTCTCCAGAGACGCCGCCCTCATGCTCCTCCTGAATTACGTCTTCCTGACGGGCGTCATCCTGATGCTGGGCAGCATGTTCAGCGAGAAGCTATGGTGGGGATGGGTCCTCATGGCCGCGGCGCCCTCCGCAATATCCGTCGTCCCGTTCACATCGATCCTTGGCGGTTCCACCGCGAAGGCGCTGGTGTCGACCTCGGCGAACTACCTGGCTGCGCTCGTCCTCATGCCGTTGATCTCGCTCGCACTGATTGGGTCCTCCGTCTCGGTGTCCAGCCTCATAGTCTCGTTGGTTCTGCTTATAGTGCTTCCAATGGCGCTCTCCAGGGCGCTCATGCGAATGGACATCGAGAAACGAGCGAAGACCATCGTGACCAACCTCTCGTTCTTCGTGCTGATTTTCGCGGTGGCTGGCTCCAACCGCAACGCATTCATCGACGACCTCCCGATGGTCGCGGCGATCTCCTTGGCGTGCATCGTCCGGACATTTGGCACGGGCTATCTGACCGAGTTCGTTCTTCGCCGCAAGGCCGTACCGAAGCAGGATAGGATACACATCGTCCTCTTCTCAGGATTCAAGAACCTTGGACTCACCGCCACCTTGGCAATTGCCCTCTTCGAACCGATCGTCGCTGTTCCCGCGACCATATGCATAGTATTCGAGGTGCTCTGGGTCATAAGCCTGCTCAGATACTATCCGAAGGCTGCCAGGTGACCCGAACACGGTTATTAACCGTCCGGTCGACAGCGTGGCCCGTTATTAACCGCGACGAAATTCTTATTAAACCATTGCGCGGTCAACGCATGTCGATTCATGGCACACATACACCTGGAGGACGGTGCGCTTTCGCCCACCTGGGTACTGTTTTGGTGGGCTGTAGCAGCGGCGATCATAGCGTTAACGCTCCTGTGGATGAGGCGTGAGCCGATATCAGTGAGGAAGCTCACTATCGGTGCGATGTGCGCGGCGGTGGGCATCGCCGCGTTCATGGTCACGATCCCCGTGTTCGGCGGCATTCACCTCAACCTTACCCCGCTGATAGGAATACTGGCGGGACCTGCGATCGGAGGAATCGCCGTGCTCATCATGAACCTATTCAGCGCGGCCGTGGGACATGGCGGATGGGGCGTCATTGGGGTGAATGTGGTCGTCAACCTCATCGAGGTGCTAATCGGCTATTACACCTACAGGACGGTGAAGGTCAGCCTCAAGGCTGGTAGGTTCATATCCGGATTTTCAGCGACGACCTTGGCGCTGGTGACAAGCGCGATCATCGTCGTCGTCATCATAGCTGTTGCAGGCGTTCAGGACTCGCATCTGGAGGAAGAGGAGACTGCCCATAACCTGGTGTTCATAGCGGTTGCGAACATCGTCATGGGCATTGTCGAGGGATTCATAACGGCATACATTCTGACGTTCATAGGGAAGGTGAAGCCTGACCTGTTGTCCGATATCGAAAGGCCGCGCAAGGAGGAGCAGCAGCCTTCGTTGGCGTGACATACTCTGGAAAGGGATGGTGCTGGGAGTTGTCCAGAAGAACCTACACCAAGCATGTGCCTGATGTGCGCATGATCACACACTACGCAGAAAGCGGTTCCAGTGTAATCCATAGGATGAATCCGTGGACGAAGTGCGTCATGCTGCTCATAATCGTCGCGCTCGTCACCGTCGTAACCAATCTGATCATACTCCTTGCAGTCTATGCGTTCGCGTTGTTGTTCTACGCCTTCGGCAGGCTGCCGGTGAGGTTGTTGATAGGTTGGTACTCAATGCCGCTCATCTTTGTCGTCACCCTGGTCATCATGTTCGTCTTCACTGAGCCTGGCGACGAGGTCGCTTCCCTCGAGCTCGGAGCGACCAAACTCGCGGTGACGGACAACGGGCTGATACTCATGGCCAAGCTCGTGGTCAGAGCGCTGGCAGTGGTGACGTTCTCGCTGGCAATCTTCATGACTACTCGATACATGCAGGTCGTCTATATCGCCCACAGGACCATGCCGACAACAATAGCTACCATGTTCTTGCTGACGTACAGGTTCCTGTTCGTGACGAGCGATGAATTGACGAACGTGTTAGATACGCTACACTCGCGTAACGGCAGCCTTGCGAGAGGAATGACCAGACAGGTCAGGATCTTCGCTGGTATATTCGGCCACGCATTGATACACGCGTTCGACAGGGCCGAGCGCATATCCAAGGCCATGGAGTCCAGAGGTTTCGACGGACGCTTCCCGGTTGTCGAGCGCGTATCGAGGCCGGGTGCCTTCGGCATTGCAACCATTTCCATCGCTGCAGCAGCGCTCGTTGTGGCAGTTGCGAACCGCTACTTCGGGCTGGGAGGATGGTGATAGGATGATGCCTACTGAAACGACAAAGGCGTGTCATGACGACAAGGATGCGATAATCCATGTCGACTGCGTAACTCACATGTATCCTGACGGGACGCAGGGGATACACAACATGTGCTTTAGCGTCTACCCGCGAGAGATCGTTGCACTCTGTGGGCCCAACGGGGCTGGCAAGTCAACGCTCATAGAGCATCTCAATGGGCTGATGATGCCGGACGTAGGGCGAGTCCGCGTATATGGCGAGGATCTACGCAAAGATAACGTGTCCGCCATCCGCAGATTGGTGGGCCTCGTGTTCCAAGATGCTGATTCGCAGCTCTTCTCCCCGACCGTCCTCGACGACGTCATGTTTGGCCCTCTGAACCTGGGACTCTCGTGGGACGAGGCCAGAGAGCGCGCGGAACGCGCTCTGGATGTTGTCGGCATCAAAGACGTGAACAAGATTCCTCACAACCTGAGCGGCGGGCAGAAGAGGCTTGTGGCAATCGCTGGGGTGATCGCCATGGAGCCGAAGATACTCGCTGTCGACGAGCCCACGGGCGACCTCGACCCGTCCAACGCGAAGAAGATGGAACATCTGTTGACATCCCTCAGGGATGAGCACGGCATGAGCGTGGTGATAGCGTTGCACGATATGGACATGGCGGCCCGTATAGCAGACAGGATCTGCATAGTGAAACGCGGAGGCATAGTAGCGGAAGGGCCACCACAAGATATCCTGTACAACGAGGCGTTGCTTTCGTCTGCTGGGCTAGAGCTACCGACGGTCGCTAGGATATTCAAGGACCTCGGCTTGAGAAGAGGCGACGAGAGGTTGCCGCTAACAATCGAGGAACTCCTTGGACTCATCACGAGCCGGTGACCTTGCGCGCGCTCACACATGGCGCGCGCGCCACTCTGGAAAATTAACGGAAGGGGTTTGGCAGAGTTTGTCCCTTGGAAGTTCTTCACAACTCAGAAGTCGTCCGGCGGCGGTGGCAGGTCGTCCAAGTCGTCCGCGGGCTCTTCGGGCTTGCTCTCTGGCACACCGCCCTTTCCGCCCTTCCTTGACATTATCATTGCAGCGGAAGCCGCACCCGCGACAACGACAATCGCTATGATTGCGAGTACCCACCAGTATTCCTCGAGGAAGCTCTGTTCGTCAGCGTCTTCCCCGTCATCGACCACCGTCACGACTACCTCGTCCGTGTCCGTCAGACCGGATGCGTCCTCCACAGTCAGCGTGACAGTGTACTCCCCTGCGATTTCGAACACGAACTCCGGACTGACGCCGCTGAGTTCCTGCTCCTCGCCATCGTACTCGAATGTCCACGTGTACTCCTCTATGGTTCCACTGTCATCGGATGAATCCGACCCATCGAATGAGACCTCATCGCCCACGCTGACTGTGATGTCAGGGCCCGCATCTGCGACAGGCGGGGCGTTCACCCGTATGGTGACGGTGTCCCAGTCTGTGTTGCCAGAGGGATCCTCAACCGTCAGCGTGACCTCGTACTCACCTGAGGCCTCGAATGTGAAGACGGGGGCGACGCCGTACAACTCCCGGTCGTCGTCATCGTACTCGAACGACCATGTGTAGTTCTCGATGATTCCAGTCTCGTCGGACGACCCAGAGCCGTCGAACTCCACCTCATCACCGACCTCGACTACTTGGTCGGGTCCTGCGTCCGCGATCGGGTCCACGTTGTCGACAACGTAGACCGTGACATCGTCCGTGTCGAAGTTGCCCGCTGCGTCTGTGACCGTCAGAGTAATCTCGTACTCGCCAAGTGCATCAAACGTGTACTCTGCGGTCTCACCGTAGAGAGTTGTTACCTCGCCGTCAACGAAAGTCCAAGTGTAGTTGACTATTCCGACTGCGTCCTCCGAAAGGCTACCGTTGAGGGGGGCAGGTGTCTCGAGATTAATGTATATGTCCAGACCAGCATTTGCAACGGGAGGGTCGTTGTCGATGGTCACGTTGGTCACCACATGACTCTCCTGATATCCGAAGTCGCTGGCGCTGAAGTACGTCCGGTACTCCCCGCTCGGCACAGGCCGATGTGACGTGAACGTCAGGCCTACGACTTCCAGCGGGTCGAAGCTCTCGCCGTTGATCTGCTCGGCTGGGGCGTGCCAATCGCCCGTGTTGAACCTCATCGCGACGATGGCGGGGCTGAACTCGCCTGTTGCATCCTCCAAGTCGGCCTCTCCATAGCCCCAATCGAGCTGTATCGAGATGCACTCACCGGTGTCCGGATCGAATATCGCCGAACACGGGATATCGGTAAGCATGTCGTTGGAGTAGTACCCTCTCAGCACATACAGCATGTCAAAGCCCCAGTCATGCTCGTAGGCCATGAGATAGTAATCTGTCGAGCCGTCGCTCAGCCAACCTGCGGACGCAGTCGCGTTCCACGATTCACTCACGGTGTACATATCATCAGATGGGTGTTCGTATTCCAGGCTCGATTCGGCGCTGAACGGGTCGAACGATGTACGCAAGTACTCCAGCGTGTAGAAGTACTCCCACGAACCCTCGGTCTTCCACGGACTCAGATGCATGAATATCATCTGTCTGAGGTTTGACTCTTCGATGTCTATGTCAATATCTGAAGGGTTGTACAACGACACATTCTCAACCGGATTCTGTGAGTACGTCACGTTCGGACCGTACATGTCCAAGTCCAACACGAAGTCCAGCCTCAGCTCAATCAGCCCAGTCGCATCGTAAGCGCCGATCCCAGGGGTGTGCTGCCATGCAGTTATGCGCAGATCGAACTCCCACGCGGGGATGTACATCTCGTAGTAGCCATCCATCTCCGTCCACGTTTCTTTGTAGTAAGTGCCCTCATTCATCTGCAGCGCGACATTGGCGCCAACCACGCCGACGCCGGAATCGGAGTTGTTCACCCATCCGTACAGCATGCAGTC
>JBFEPA010000083.1:0-5311 GCA_041550275.1 Thermoplasmata archaeon
ATATCTGTTGCTCGCACCGCCTCGGCTCGACAGGTAATGCTCCACACATTAATCATATTAGAGGACATCGCAGTCAGGAAGGCATCCTCTCGTGGATCACCTCGTTGATCCACTGTACGAGCTTCCGATAGGCCTCACCGCCCTTGGGCGTGAGGCTGAGGCGCTCGTGCCACACACCGGCGCGTTGACATTCATCCTCTCGTCTGCTCAGAAGGTTTTCGTGGCGAATCGTCCTCTGCCATCATGTACACCCCATAGGTCATGACCCAGAACATCGCGGGGTAGAAGACCATTCTCTCGATCCCGCCCTGGCCCAGGCCAAGGTCCACTTCTGGGACCATTAATACCAAGGCCGTGAGGCCGACCAGGCCGAGCAGAGCGAATACCCACGAAAGAGGAGGACGGACAGTCTTCGAGGAGTATATCGCCGCCAGATTGCCGAACAGGAATGCGAAGAGGGCGGAAAGACCGTGGAGCTCCCTGAAGTTGTCCATGTCGAAGGCGCCCACACCGATCGCCCCTATGGCGGACAGGGCCAGCAGAAGCCACAGGCGCGATCTCCTGTCCCGCTGCCGCAGAAGGAACGAAGCCCACAGCGCCATCAGCCCGAACACAACGAGAGCGACTACGAACACGGCCCGCGGATTGGCAGGCCCGACGCCCAGCTTGCTCAAGTAATCCTGCGAGACACTGTATCCGGGATACAGGAACTCGGCCACGTGGATCAGGAGGAGCAGCTCGAGGGATCCTAAGAACAGCCACAGGCCGGGCGAACGCAGAATCTGCATGAGCCGGGAACGGCGCTGGGGAATGATTATGGTTTCTCTGCACGTGGGGCGATCAGGCGATAGGAGTGGACGCATCAACCCGGGCTGGCGTGCGCCAAACAATATATCTACCCCCACGACTTGGTTGTGCGACAATGGTTAACAGGATCATAGAGGTCGATGGCCTCGCACACTCGTTCGGGGACTTCAAGGCCGTCGACAATATCAGTTTCTCGGTCGAGGAGGGCGAGATCTTCTCGTTCCTGGGCCCTAACGGTGCAGGCAAGAGCACCACTATCAACGTACTCACGACCCAGCTGGCCTGTCAGCAGGGCTCCGTCAAGGTCTGCGGGTTCGATGTGCGCTCCAAGCCTCACGACGTGAGGAAGTCCATCGGTATCGTCTTCCAGGACGAGGTCCTGGACCGCGACCTCACCGTCCGGGAGACCCTTGAGTTCCACGGGCGCATCTACTCCATGCCCAGAGACCAGCGCCTGGCCAGGGAGAAGGAACTCATCGAGCTTGTCGAGCTCGGGGAGAAGGTGGACGAGAGAACCAAGAACCTCAGCGGCGGCATGAAGAGGCGCCTGGAGATAGCCCGCGGGCTCATGACCAGGCCCAAGGTCCTGTTCCTGGACGAGCCCACCATCGGGCTCGATCCGCAGACCCGTCTCCGGATTTGGGACTACATCAAGGGCGTGAACGAGGAAGGGACCACGATCTTCCTCACGACGCACTACATGGACGAGGCGGACAGGCTCAGCGACAGCATACAGATAATCGACCACGGGAGGATAATCGCCTCCGGGACCGCGGAGTCGTTGAAGAACGCCCTTGGGGAGGACATGATATACCTCGAGACGAAGGACGATGATAAGGCGACCCAGGTCGCCCGGGGCATCTACGAGGTGACGGAGGCAAAGCGCACTTCGAAGGGCGTCGAGCTGATATTGAGCGCCGACGGCGGCAGGACGATGCCTGGTATCCTGAGAGCGCTCGAGGCGGAGAAGGTGGACATCCTCAGCGTCAAGATGAAGAAGCCGTCGTTAGACGACGTGTTCGTGCACCACACTGGGCGTGAGATGAGGGACATGCCCGCCGAGAACAGCGGCCCACCGAGACACTCCAGGAGGCACTGAGCATGGGCAGGGAGTTCATGACCGTCTACTGGAGGGAGATGGTCCGGTTCGTGAGATTCAGGGGGCTCCTCTTCGCGTCCCTTGTCCAGCCCGCCCTGTGGCTCCTGCTGTTCGGGGTCGCCATGGCAAGCAACTTCGACAGCAGCGCTATCCCGATGCCGGAGTACCCAGGGGTGGTGTCCGTCGGCTATCTCACGTTCATGGCCGCCGGCGTCATGGCGATGACCGCGCTGTTCACCGGCCTCTTCGGAGGTATCGGCCTGCTGTTCGATAGGAACTTCGGCATCATGAAGGAGATGATGGCCAGCCCGATGGAGCCCTATCACATCCAGATAGGTGTGGGCTTGGGAGGCATCACGAAATCCGCTATCCAAGTGGTGCTGATAATGGTCTTCGGCATCCTGCTCGGGGTCGAGTTCTTCTCCGGGTTCTCAGTGGTGGAGACCCTGGGAGCGATCCTCGGGATACTGGTGTTCGTTGCAGTATTCTCAGCCGCGTTCGTATTCCTATCCGCGGGGCTGGCCATGAGAGTCGAGAGCATGGAGAGCGTCCAGGCCATGATGACCCTCCTGACCATGCCGATCATGTTCTCGAGCAACGCCCTCTACTCGACAGCCGCATTCCCTGGATGGCTCCAGACGATAGCCGCTGTGAACCCGTTGACGTACTTCATAAACGGCATCAGGTACTTCGCGCTCGGGGGCGACTTCGCGGCGATGGGGACGCACTACCAGTACACGAGCGGGGACATCGTGCTGTCGTTCATCGCGCTCACAGTGTTCGCACTCCTGATGTTCGCTTTCGCATGGCAGGCGTTCAGGTCGGCAAGGAAGTAATCGCCAGCCACAACAGGATTCACACCTTCTCCATGCGCTCGAGCTCCGGCTCGGATAGACGACTCTTGACCCCGCGGTACACAAGATATGTGTACATCGGCACGACCGCGCTGACGATGATTCCAATCGCAAGTACCCATTTCGCGAGCAGCGCTGGAACCCACTCAAGCAAGAACTCCAACCACCTGGGCAACGGCTCTGCGAAGTGCGAGAAATCGAACGGGAAGACCACCAGCAGATAGAGCATCGCGACGAAGAACACTACGTTGGTGCCCATCTCGAACAGCCTCGCAGGGTTCTTGCGGCCCACGATGAGCCTGACGAACAGCGGCACCATGACGACGATGAGAACAGCATACAGGAGCACGGCCGCAAGAGTCCCGAACTCGTCCGTGAAGAAACCTGTTGGCCTTGTGTGATGTATGACGACGAATGCGATGGCGACCAGGTTCAGCGCGACCGCCGCTATCTGTCCTATGCGGTCCGGGAAGGAGAGGACATCGCCCTTTGCCTCCTTCTCAATCTGTCTATCGAGCCAATTCCTCAGACGGATTCTCGGATCCTGCTCCACACAATCCCCGTACCGCATCGTCTTCTCCCCATTATTGACTTTTCCGCCCCGCGATGGCCAAGATATTAATATCCAAACATATATTAAAATGTGCGTGGAATCGGAAGTGACCCACCAGAGCGCACAGCCAAGCGCATCATGCGGTCCGAGTCACCGATGAAATCCTTCCAGGTGGCAAGCGACTCTCGCCTCCGGGCGCGTATGTCCTTTCGTCGACCGATACACGCTGAAGGCTGCCCGGAAACATTCTAATGGATGGAGGAGATTGGGCGGCAGTGAAGAGCATGGATGTCCGCAAGATCGTGGCAGCGTACTCCCTGGCCGTCGGGGTCATGATGGTTGCCATGTGGTCCGTGTTCGCCGTCACGGGCCAGATCCCGGAGCTTGAAACCAGCCCCAAGGAGATCGCGTTCCATCTGGCCGCGGAGTTCCTGACAGCGTTCGCACTGATAGCAGGAGGGATGGGTCTTGCCCTGAGACGAGGCTGGGGATACGCAGTCAACCTCGTGGCACTGGGGATGCTCGCCTACACCGTGGTCGTCAGCCCAGGATACTACGCACAGACCGGTGATTATGCCTTCGTCGGGATGTTCGCCGTCCTGATGGCGCTGACCCTGCTGTTCGTGGTCGTCTCTCTCTTGAGGAAGAACGACCTCACGTCTCAAGGCTGACCATGGCCGGGTGCCGGTCCGGGGACAACAGGCAGTCGAGGTTTCCTCGAATGCCCCCTCCCTGGTGAATGGGGGAGCCGGGCCGATTCATACCTGCTGATCACCGAGAGGCCCTCACCATCAAGTCTCCAGATGGGAGACTGCTATGGCGCAGTCCCCATGTCAGGGGGCTCCCAGGCCCTCCGGCAAAGGTCAAATAGGCCACCATACCGTTCAGCTATGCGGTCCTTCGAATGTCAGATATCGAACTGTCCGGCGTTCATCTCCTGCTCACATACAAGTGCCTCTACGAGTGCGACCACTGTTTCGTCTGGAGCAGCCCCGGCTCCGAGGGCACGATGACCCTCGCCCACGTCGAGGACATCATGAGGCAGGCGCGAGAGATCCCTTCGGTGACGCGGGTTTACTTCGAGGGAGGAGAGCCGTTCCTATTCTACCCGCTCATGCTCAGAGGGGTCGAACTCGCGAGGAAGCTCTCTCTCGAAGTGGGCGTGGTCACCAACGCATACTTCGCCACCGACGACCGGGCGACGGACCTCTGGCTCAGGCCACTGGCCGACCTGGGAATCTCCGACCTGAGCCTGAGCGCGGATTCCTATCATGGCACTGGGGAGGCGAACAAGATGGTCCAGAGGGCGGAGAGAACCGCCAAGAGGCTGGGAATCCCTGTGGGCGTCATCGCGATTGAGAGCGTCGAGGAGTTCTCTTGCCCTGGACCCAGGGACAAATCAAAGGGGCAGTTGTGCTTCAGGGGCAGGGCTGCCGAAGAACTCGCAGGACGAGCCCGGAAAAGACCTTGGAAGACCTTCGACAACTGCCCCGAGGAACCGCCTGAGATAGGGAGAGTGCATGTAGATCCCTATGGCAATGTGCTGTTCTGCCAAGGGATATCCGTGGGCAATGCGTGGAAGAGACCGCTGAAGACGATCATATCGGATCTTGACCCCCGGAAGCATCCGATCATAGGCCCGCTGATGGATGGGGGGCCCGCGGAGCTGGCGAGGAGGTTCAGTGTCAAGCCGAAGAAGGCGTACGCCGATGCGTGTCACTTGTGCTATGACGTCAGATGCGCGCTGAGGAAGAGAGGAACAGCCAAGGGCGTCCTGGTGCCCGACCAGCTTTATGGCGTGACCCGCGATTTGATGAAGACAGAAGCTTGAATGCGTACCCTGGATGTGTCGCACTTGACGCCGTCCTATGGATTTCTGCTTGGGGGGAGCATGCAGATTCAATGCAGAGTCCTTCGCCGGTAGGGAATTCGCTGACAGCAGACCAGCTTGACTGATTCCAATCGATACCGGCTGCAGTCCGGCCAAGATCGCGACGA
>JBFEPA010000084.1:0-5302 GCA_041550275.1 Thermoplasmata archaeon
CACGGCCCAGACAGAGCTGGAGTCCTATACGCCTGAGATAACCGGATGGATCGAAACCGAGGGGCTGTACCATGGCCAGGAAGGAGAGGTCACGATAGTTCTCAGGAACTCAGGAAAGGCGGAGGCCAGGGCTATCACGCTGGATTTGTCAGGTGAATTCGAACTCAAGCACGTTCAAGACATACAGACAATAGGTCCTGGTGGAGAGGAGCGACTGACTGTCAGGATCATCCCGAAAGCTGATGACGAGCTCTCCATGAGCGCCAGCATCAAAGTCAAGAGACCTTTCGACACCATCACCGACTCGTTCGACATAGACAGCAAGATGAAGATCTACCCTGCGGGAGAGCCTTTCAGGATGTCGCAGGCTGCCGGCGTCGCGAAGTGCAAGATATGCCAGGGGAAGATCAAGGAAGGATTCGAAATCGTCGCCTGCAGGTGCGGCAGCGAGCATCACCTCGCCTGTGCGAAGAGGGCTGGCGAATGCCCCGTCTGTTCTCAAAGATACCAATTCTAGCCTGAGCCGCCGACCCTGGCACTGGATATCCTCATAGCCGGAGTCTCGACGCCGAAGGCGTGCCGCGAGCATGAGCCGATCAGATCGACCTTCGAGAACATATCCAGAAGACCTATCCCCATTGTGGACTGACGGATCGCCGGGCCGATCTCGCCGTTCTCAATAACATAACCCTCCATGATGAGACAGGAGAACTCGCCCGTCGCGAGGTTCGGCGAGTCAAACGTGACCCTCAGATAGACCCCTTGTCCGCAATCCTTTACCATCTCGTCCAGAGAGGCATCGCCTTTGTTGACAACCAGGTTGGCGGACGATATGCCCGGCGGGTGTCTGTAACTCCATATTGCCCCTCCTCTCGAGGAATTGCCGGTGCTCTCAACTGAGTCCTTTCCGGCCGTGTACGAATCATAGAGATAGGTCTTCAGCGTTCCATCTTCGATGACCGCCTTCCTCCTCGGCGTCACACCCTCTCCATCGAACGAAGTGCTCCCTATGGCCCACTCCAATGTCGGGTCGTCATATACGGTTAGGGCCTCTGATCCGACGTTCGTGTCAAGCTTCCCTGCAAGGTAGCTTCTGCCGCGCTGGATGCTCTCGGCGTTTGCCCCGCTTCCGATCGCGGACGAGATTATGTACCCCGCCGCCAATGGATCGAGAATCACGGGGTAGTCACCAGTCTGCATCTTCCTGTGTGCCAAACCCTTCACGGCGTGCTCCCTCGCGCTCAATCCAACCTTCGTCGGAGCGTCGGAATCCAGCTTTCGGCTTGAGGCGTAGTCCATCCCGGAGAACATCACGTCGCCAGAACGTGCGACTGCCTCGGCGAAGACGTCGAACGATGTCATCCTCTGTCCAGCTGCAAGCCCGTTGCTGTTGGCCAAGGCGACTTCTCCTGTGGACACCATCAGGCCGCCGTTCACAGAACTTATGCGGTCGTCGGCGGAGGCCTCGTCCACCAATCGGAGGAGGATGTCCACCGCCTCTTCGGGTTTGAGTTTGGCCACCTTCTCGTCATATAGACCATCCACCGCTGCAGGCGATGACGGACCAGGCAACGCTTTGAAATCGGGATCGGGCACGCCTGCCCTTGCCATCGAGATTGCCAGCTCCGCTGCTTTGTTCACCTCCGCAGCACTTTGGCTCGTGCAATAGGCGAATCCAGGGCTGCCGTTCTCGAAGACGCGGATTGCGATTCCTGGGTCGGCGAGGTAGCTCGCCTGCTTGATCGAGCCCTTCTCGACCTCCGCCGTTGCCACACGCGTGTCGGCCACGAGGACATCGCACACCTTGCCACCAAGCCGACCAACGAGCTCGACGACCTCTTCTGCCAGTTCTGATATCTCGGTCATTCTGATCACCCCTATGCGAGTCCTCCAACCACGACATTATCCACTCTGATGTGTGGTCCTCCATCGGTCGTTCTGGCGTCCTGCCCAGACTTCCCACAGTACCCTGGATCGACGAGCTCGAAATCGTCGGCGATTCCCGTGACATCCTTGAGAACTTCCTGTATCAATCCCGTGAGGATCGCGTCGCGATAACGCTGTCCGACCACGCCGTCCTGGATGTGATAGGCCTCGTCACACTTGAACATGAATTGGCCCTTCGCAGGCTCGACGTAACCGTACTGGCCGCCCTTGATCAGTAGGCCCTCCTTCAGGTCGCCTATCAGCTCGTCCTTCGTCATGTCGCCAGAGCCGATGTACGTGTTGCTCATCCGCACGATGGGAGGGCTGGCATACGAGTCGGACCTTGCAGAGCCGTTCGGGGCCTTCCCCATCCTGCTGCTCGTCTCTAGGTTGTGCATGAACTCGTTCAACACTCCGTTCTGTATGAGCACGTGTTTCTTCGATTCGACGCCCTCCCAATCGTTCGGAAAATATCCGAATGTCTCAGGGACTGTCGGGTCGTCCACGAGCGTCACGGCCTCTTGTGCGACCATCTTGCCCTCCATACCCTCAAGAACCGACGCACCTGCCAGTATCGCATCGGCCTCGCAGGCATGGCCGAACGCCTCATGAGCCAATAGACCCGTCATCTTGTTGTCAAGGACGCACGTGACCTTGCCGGCGGGGACGGGCTTGGAGTCCAGCAGCCTGACGGCTTGCTCTGCCGCATCCTTCCCGCATTCAGCAGCCGCATTGGTCTTCATGAGCTCGAATCCGCCGACGTTGCCGACCGCCTCATGACCTCTCTGCACGATGCCATCAGACTTGCCCCAGGCAGCGCACGAGGCGAGCGTCCAGGTCTCGTGCGTCCTGACCAACCCGCCGAATGAATTCGCCACGACCCTGTCTCCTTCAAGATCGTCGTACCTCGCGCTCCTGCTGACTATCCTTTCATCGTGCGCGCTCATGGATTTATCAAGCGAGAGCACGAATGAGAGCTTGTCCTCCACCGAGATCGACGATGGCGCGATCTTGCAGTTGTAGGTGATATTCTTCCGGACGGAAGGCGTCTTCTCGATCTCGAAGGCATGCCTCGCCTTCTCCTTGCTGACCTTAGCCAAACCAACCGAGACCTCGGCAGCCTTCATGAGCTCAGCCTTGTCCAGGCCGTTGCAGACGGCAAATCCCCATGCTCCGCCGACGAAAGACCGTATCCCGCATCCCTTCTCGACGCGTGCCGTCACCGTCTTCGTCTTACCATCCATAACGAGTATGTTCACGCCAGAGACGGACTCTATCCTCAGGTCAGCGAATTCTGCACCGAGACTCAACGCCTGCTCAATCACCGCTTCAGCTATATCCTCCATCAACAGCCCCCCTTCCGTATATCTTCAATCCGTAGTCAATCCTGATTGTTGAATCTATCGCACAATCAAGCTCTATGGAACTCACACGCGCCTTCCACTGCGTCGACGAACACGCCTTCGGATATCATCCTTGCAACCCTGTCGATGTCGCCAGACATCGACCTGTCCTCCTCCAAGGTCGGAACGACCTCTCGCAGCATTTCCCTTACAACCTCAATTGGTGGCGCGGAGTGCGACGCGACGAAGTCCAGTCCCTGGGCGGCGGCAATCATCTCGATCGAGAGCAGGCGAGTGACGTTCTCGATGATTTCCCGCGCCTTCCAGGCAGCAGTCATGCCCATGCTGTTATGGTCCTCCTGGCCTGCGCTCGTAGGAATCGAGTCAGCTGATGCTGGGTGGACCAACACCTTATTCTCCGAGACAATGGAGGCCGCGACGTACTGCGGTACCATCATGCCGGAATTCAGCCCTCCATGCCGTGTGAGGAAAGGCGGAAGGCCGCTGAGTCTATGATTGGTCAACCGGAAAGCCCTGCGTTCCGAGAAAGCCCCGAGCTCATGCACAGCCAGGCCAAGGTAATCCATCGCCAACGCAATGGGCTGTCCGTGGAAATTGCCTCCGGATATGACCCTTCCATCCTCGGGGAAGAACAGAGGGTTGTCCGTGGCAGAGTTGATCTCCACGCTGAGCACGCCCATGGTGTACCAGACTGCGTCGAGGGTGGCGCCCATGACCTGCGGTATGCATCTCAGGGTGTAGGCATCCTGCACCTTGGAGCAATGCTTGTGGGAAAGCATGATAGGGCTGCCGCTGAGCAACGAGGTCATATTCTTGGCGATTGCTGCCTGCCCTTTGTGGGCACGAGTCATAGATATGGCCTCATCGAACGCTGCGGACGTGCCCTTCAGCGCCTCAAGCGACATCGCCGCAGCGATCTGCGCGTTATCGATGAGGTTCGCCGCGTCCTCGGCAGCTAGGCAACCGACAGCGCTCATAGCCTGCGTGCCGTTGATCAGAGAGATCGCCTCCTTCGGCTCGAGTACTATCGGGTCTATGCCAACCTTTCCGAGTGCCTCTGCGCCGGGCATTGGCTCGCTTTCCCCATCGACCTGCCCCTCACCAATCATCACGAGGGAGAGATGTGCCAACAGAGCGAGGTCCCCGCTAGCGCCGACTGAACCCTGTCGTGGGACAAGCGGATGCACCTGCTCGTTGAGCATTGAAACCAGCAGTTCCACGACTTCCGGGCGGACTGCCGAGTAGCCTTTTGACAAGGCGTTCGCCCTGAGGAGCATCATCGCACGGACAACTTCCGCAGGAAGCGGCTCGCCCACCGCACAGGCATGGCTCCTGAGGAGATTCACCTGGAGACGCCTGAGATCGCTGTCAGGGATCTTCACATCCACCAGGTCTCCGACGCCGGTGTTCACCGCATAGAGGGTCGCTCCCTCAGAAAGGAGCTTCTCCAGCGACTCACGCGCACACTGCATCTTCTTCTTGGCCTCGTTAGACACCTCGACAGCGGCGTTGTGGCGCGCCACCTGGACGACTTTGTCCACCGAAAGCGTCGCCCCGTCGATTTTCACGGGGCCAGATGTCTTCGATTTGGTGTCAATCATCTGCAAACCAACCTGCCACGTCCTCATGGCGTGAATCCCATTGCATGTACCTGAAGTTATTCATCGCGTGGGGCCTCATCAGGCTTCCCGCAGATAGGTATGAACTTGTATCCGTAGTGTATCACGCCGGCAGAGCCCTCTTCGCTTAGCTTCCTGAGGGTGGCTCTGACCTTAGTGCCTATCGCCAGGTCATTTGCGACACAGTCTATCACCTGACCGGTGATCTTGGTGCCCTCGTCGAGCTCAACAACCGCGATGACATATGGCTTCTGCATGTTCTGCTCGTCCATGCCCTCGTGCACCTCAGTGAACGAGAATATGGTTCCCGTGCCCTGCAGCTTGACGGGCTCCATCTTGCCTACGCTCTTCCTGCGGCAGACGGGGCATATGATCCTCGGCGGGAAGTTGTAC
>JBFEPA010000085.1:0-5241 GCA_041550275.1 Thermoplasmata archaeon
CCTCTCCATGATGTCTATGGCGCGGTTGGCTACCTCGACAGCATGCTCCTGCGGCACAACCACCACGCCGCTCTCGTCTCCAATGATCCAGTCGCCGGTGCGGACCGTCACGCCGCAGCAGACGATCTCCTCGCCGATGCCGCCGTAACCCTTGGGCTCACCAGCGTTGGGCGCGACGTTCCGCGAGAAACATGGAAATCCCATCTCGATTATCGAATCTATGTCCCTCGCCGCGCCGTCGATTACGACGCCTCTGACGCCGCGAGTTACGCAGCTCCAGGACGCGAGCTCTCCCCAGACGGCGATGTCGCCTCCGCACGCGTCGATGACGATGACGTCGCCCTCGTTGGCGCGCTCCACTGCCTCGACGGACTTTGCCCAGTCCCCGTTGACAGTTTGGACCGTCAACGCCCTGCCTACCATCTTCACGCCTGAGGCTATCCGCGGGACAATGCCTCGCATGGCGCCTTTGCGATGCTGGGCGTCGGTGACGTTGGGTGCCGAAACCTTCTGGAACGCCGCGGTCAGCTCCTCACTGCTGAACTTCTTGAACCGCTCCGTCAGTATCTTCTCTCCGGTCTCCATCGCCTCCACCAGATTCGAGGTCGCTTCAGCCGCGTCCCTCGCTTTCGTTATAGCCCCGCCGACGATGACGATGCTCGCTCCAGCTTTGATTACTTCGGAGACAGTCTCGCTGTTGATGCCTCCAGCTGCCGCGACGGGTATGCCGACCGCCTCGGCGACGCTTGAGAGCTCAGAGAGGGGCGTTCCGCCAATCATCTGCTCGTCCACGCCAACATGGACGCAGATGTAGTCGACGCCCATCTCCTCGAGCCGTTTCGCCCTAGCAGGTTTATCGATGACATTGAACAGATCTACCATGACCTTCGCGCCGTACTGACGGGCGCTCAAGATGGCCTCTGTGATAGTGGGGTCCGAGGACAGGCCGAGGATGACGACCACCCCCGCTCCCGACTTGGCCGCGATCTCTACCTCCATGCCGCCGACGTCGATGGTCTTCATATCTGCCACAATCGTGGCACTTGGAAAGGCAGCTTTGAGCGACCGAATGACCTCCATCCCCTCACTCTTGATCAACGGCGTTCCCGCCTCTACCCAGTCAGCGCCCCCTCTGATGGCCTCCGCCGCGATGGTCAGTGCCCTTTCGGCGTGGACGAGGTCGAGAGCTACTTGAAGGACCGGTTTCATCGCCTGGAAAGACCGCTATCTCCGTATTAAAACCTGTCACGGGACGTGCCCGCACGAACGCACAAGAAAGCATAATATGTCAATCATCGCATTCTGCGGGCTGCTATGGCACCGAGGAGTGGCGAAAGATCACGGTGCGTCACGGGTATCGAGGGCTTCGACACGGTCCTCTACGGCGGCATCCCGCGCTCCAACACCGTCCTGCTGACGGGTAGTTGCGGGACCGGCAAAACATCCCTCGCGCTGGAGTTCCTGATACACGGAGCCACCAGGGGTGAGAACTCCCTGTTCGTGTCCGTCACAGAGGACGCCGAGAAGATGCTGGCTAACATCATACCCTACAACTTCTTCAGCGAAGACCTCGTCAAATCCGGCAAACTCGTCTTCGTCGACCTCCCCGTCATGTACGAGCGCCTGGGGATGACCAAGGCGGAGCTGACAATGGAGGAGATCGACCTGCTGGTCACCGCCATCGCCAGCCTTGCGCGCGAGTTGAACACCAAGAGGCTGGTCATAGACTCGATAACCTCCGTCTGCTACAAGCTCAAGACATCGGAGAAGATAAGGGACTTCGTCCTGAAGCTGAGCAAGGCGTTGGCAGATATTGACTGCACATCTATACTTGTCAGTGAGGTCGCCGCCCAGTCGAACGCGTACTCCATGTTCGGCGTGGAGGAGGCGATATCGGACGGCATCGTCTTGATGGCGAACATGGAGCGGAGGGGCGACCTCCTCAGAACGCTTCAAGTCATCAAGATGCGCGGGACGATGCACTCGCGGGCGAAGTACGTTCTCGACCTCACCCCCGAGGGCGTCCTGCTAGTACCACTGTTGAAAGGAGGGAGCACGAGAGGATGAACGACAAGCGAGTCGCACAACTCGTCTCGGAGGAGCTGCTCGAGGTGCCCCCATCCTCGGCGATATCGTTGCAGATGTCGGTGGATCACTACCTGGACGTGTTGAGAGGCGTACTCGACCTGTTTGCATCCAAGAAGGAGGCCGATGTCATCTATGTCACGTCGACGATATCGTTCGAAGCCATCAAGAGGGTCATGGAGGCGCTGGACATAGACACATCCCGGGTGTACTTCGTGGACTGCATATCGCACATAATGATGGGGGCCTCGTCCGGCCAGATGGACGACCACACCACGCTCGTAGAGAGTCCGACGATGCTCGAGAACGTCATGCTGAAGGTGGAGTATCTGATCCGCCTGTCGGAGACGAAGGAGAAGATAGTGGTCATCGACTCCATCAATTCCCTGGCGATACACAACAACAACTGGATACTGTCGGAGTTCCTCCACATACTCGTCTCGGGGTTGCGTGTCCGGGATGTCTACACCATCATACTCTCCGTCGAGGAGCACTCCACGCCTGAGATAAACAACATGGTCAACCTCGTGTGCGACCAGGGCATACGCACGGGGCAGAAGGGGGACTGAGATGAAGTTTACCAGCATAGGTGTGAAGGCGCTCGACGAGCACCTCGGCGGCGGCGTGCAGAAGGGCTCTACGGTGCTTGTGATGGGCACTCCTGGGGCCGGCACTGAGTTCTTCGCGAAGCAATACGCGTCGGCTGGCGACGAGGCCGTGACGTACTTCACATCGACCGAGAGGGACGAGGACGTCCTCAGCGTGATGCGCGAGTACGGGTGGAGGACGGACCTGTCTATAGTGAACATAGGCACCAAGTACTACGAGAGCGTGCTGGCGAAGAAGCTCGAGATCAGCCGTTTCAGACAGGAGGGCATCACACTCGGGGATATCCGGCGGTTTGAGGACAAGGACATGCACAAGGAGGAGAACTTCCTCACGTACCTATCATATGAGATATCCAAGCTGGAGCCACCGTTCAGGGTCGTGATAAACTCGCTCGACTTCTTCCTGGAGAACTATGACAGTGCGGAGGTTCTGATGGCGATGAGGACCATCAAGGCACACACGCAACACTCGGAGAGCGTCACCCTGATGACGATGTTGAAAGGGGTGCACGACTCTCGCATACAGAGCAGCATCGAGGACCTCGCAGATGTGATCCTCGAGTTGGACAGGGAGAAGGTCGGCCACGAGTACAAGAAGTACATGATCATCCAGAAGGTCAGGAACCGTCCAGTGATGGTCGGCATAGTCCCGTGTTCGTTCGACGAGACAGGAATACGCCCTTGCTGAGAGTTCTAAGGGCGGCAAAAGCCCCCAAAAAATGTCGCTTTTTCGACAAAGGTCGACATTTATCATTCCGTTTATAAAGAGAAGAAGACGTAGTCTTCTTGGGCTTGCGGATCTGACGACATAGCCAGATGTTCTACTTCGCTATTCGTCGATGGGAGTCACGCTCAGTTGTGATAATCACCCGCAAAGCTATATAAACCGCGCTCTGCGCTAATCACTCTTACGCGGGCCGAGAGGTCCGCAGGAGGACAAAACATGAAGAAAGTTTGGGCATTCCGAAAGGATGCCGAAGCAGTATCTCCGGTCATAGCTACCATCCTCATGGTGGCTATTACCGTCGTCCTGGCAGCCGTGCTGTATGTCATGGTGCTGGGCTTCGGTACCGGAGGTAGCAACACCCCGACGGTGCAGCTCACGTCGCGGACGGCAACCGCTGCAGGTGGGTACAAGTGGACAATAACTGCACCCACGACCGAGGTCACATGGACGGACCTGACGGTGATCCTGCAGGACAGCACGAACAGCGCCACATGGAGCACGATGACCCAGGCGGGTCTTACCGGAACAGGAGTGCAGACACAGTCTATCACGGCTGACTTCGGTGGGACGACGTTCTGGTGCAACGTGACTGACTTGGGCGGCAACGGGATCTTGAGCAATGGTGACTACTTCACCATAGAGGCCGCGTTTGCGTCTGGGACCGCCTACACCATGACCATGATGCACGAGCCGACCGACGGTCAGATGGTCACGCAGACGTGGACCGCCTAGACCAGCACCGAGAGGTAGACAAACTTCACAACTCGGGAGGGCACATACGCCCTTCCGAGCGCCTTAGCTTTTTCTTCAACCCTCATCTGCGATAGCGCAGCTTTTATGACCACATGCCATGCATATGGCGCCGAGGTCATGCCACAGACGGACGATACCCGGCTCGTCATGAGTGAACGCGAAGCGGATGAGTTCATCGTCAACCTGATCAGACGAAGTGGGCCGTTGACGACACGGGAGGTCGAGCTCTTTGCCGCGCATGAGGGTAGACGCTGTCCCGATCAGACTGTCGTGTACCTGGTGAAACTAATGCACAGGGGGCTCGTCAGCGGCGAGGTCTCAGTGGAGAAGAGGGGATGGATATGGTCTGTGCCACAGCCTCATACGCCGCCTGGATGACCATGGACAATCACCGACGTATGTGCTAGCTGGTCGGTCCACTTCTGCCGCGGGTCGCGAGTCTCAACCGCCAGTCCTATGACCAAGTCAATCAGCAGCAGCGGGGGGAAGACCTTGGACACGTTCCGCATCAATGATTGTGACATCGACATCGAGCCGCTCATCGAGACCGCCTTCATCCGCATGATCAGTTTGCCTATGGTCCCGCCGACTGCGAAGTCGAACAGACCAGAGTATATGAATAGGAACACTCCCGACAGCAGGCCTGCGCTTACATAGCGCCCTCCAATTACGGATACGAACACAACCGTGGGTACATAGATGATGATCGCGTCCACGATTATCGCCACGAATCTCTTGAGCCAGTGTTGCTGCAGGGCCTGGTCCTGTCCGATGTAGTCAAAACCTGTGGGCATGCGTTATCGACCTGAGAGCTGATGCAGGTCGACGGGAATATATTTTCGGCCGCATGAGCCGCGGCGGCCGCCACTCGGTTCGCCCGTCTGTCATCATCGGTTCAGCGGTAACTTTCTCGTCATCGTGGCACCCCTCTATTCACTCATGCGTCATAATAATTCTTTGCCGCGCGTCGGAGGAGGCATGTCTTAATATGGATGCCTCCCTCGGGACATGCGACATGTCAGAGTCGAGAGTCTATGCTCTGTTGCATCACGAGGACGATCCGCGCAA
>JBFEPA010000086.1:0-5176 GCA_041550275.1 Thermoplasmata archaeon
CCAGTTGTGCGCCTGGTTCGGCTGATGCGCTAGGTCTTCGGAAGCAGCTCTGCAAGGGCGATGGCGATGTCCTTCACGGGGATGTCAACTAGATCCTTCTCGATGGGGATGTCTCCAGACGTCGCGCAGGACAGGTGTATCTGACACTTCGGATCGGACGTGAGGAGATAGCTGGCCCCGGTGCTCTTCGCCTGCTTCATCCTCTCCAGCTGGATTTTCATCGTGGTTGACGAGCAGTTTGTCCAAGCACAGTTGCCGCAGCAGTACGACCTGTTCTTTGTGTTCTCCATCTCCAGAATGTTCATACCCGCCGCCTCGAGAAGGCGTCTCGGGGCATCGATGACCTCCATGTGGATTCCGAGCCTGCATGAATCATGGTAGGTCACTGGAATCGTGGTCTCTCTCTTCGGGAAAGTCAGTTTTCCCTCGTCCATCAACTGTCCGAGATACTCCGACATGTGCAGAAGGTCGAATTCGAGGTCTCCTTCGAACTCCTGATAGTCAACCGCGAATGTCCTGTAGCATTCAGGGCATGAGAACACTACCTTCTCCGCGCCGCTCTGCCTGATGAAGCTGAGATTCTTGTCCATGAGTTTCAGGAAATTACCCTCGTCTCCCGTCCAGAGCAGGTCGTGCCCACAACACCTCTCCTGCGTACTGACATTCGGAACCACCCCGGCGGAGTTCATGATTCTGAGGGTCGCCGCTGAGATGTTGGAAAGGCCCAGCTTCCTGTCGGAGAAGATCGCATCGAAGTGTGATAGACATCCGGTGAAGTAGAGGATCTTGCTGCTCTCACTCACCTTGCACTCCGGCGGAATCCATTGAAGCCTGTTCTGTTTCAGGTCAGTCTTCGCCATTATCCTCATTGACGAGTGAATGAGCCCTCTGTGCGAGCAGACGGGCTGGTGGCCGAGAGACCGCGCCTGGATGCGGAGCCCCTGGATGAACCCACAGTAGTCGACTTTGAACGGACACAGAGAATTGCAGAGCCCACAAGTCGTGCAAGTCCAGATGTCCTTGTCGTCAACAAGGTGTTCCGTCAGCCCCTCAAGGGATCTGAGCACGACGATCCTCGGCATGGCGAACTCAGGCTCGAACCTTGGTATCGGGCACACCACGGTGCATTTCCCACATTCGACGCATTTGTAGGCCTTGGTCTCTTCGATGAGGAACTTGATCTCATCCTTGACCTCTTCGACTGCGACCTTCTCTTCTTTCTCCCTGTTACCCCTTGGCACGGGTCCCAGCTCACGGATATCGTCCACGAAGCCGCACAGGGCGTTAGCCAATCCCTGACCATCGGACGACGCCACCCATAGGCTGCTAATCCTCCTAGAATCCAGGCCCAGCAACTCGAGAAGGTGTTTCATATGAGCCAGCCTATCCTCTGCGATGGTGTTGCCAGTTCCGTAGTGACACTCATTCTGAGGACATCCTATGACTGCGATGCCGTCAACACCATTCTCAAAGCCCTGCACAAACAGTGCTGGATCTATAGATCCGCTGCACATCACTTTAAGCACCTTGACATTGGCAGGGTATTCGTGCTTTCCTTTTCCCGCTTCGAGCAACGCGCTGCTGGCGCTCCAAGCGCAGGCAAAGGCAATGATGGTCGGCTCAAATCGGCCTTCGCTCATGGACTCATCTCCTCGATGATACCCATCATATTCGCCAGGAGCTGTGTCGTCGTGTACCCCAGCAGTGCCATCGATCCGTTGCAGCATGCGACTCTGCAGAGCCCACACCCCTCGCAACGCAACTCGTCGATATGGGCCACTCTTATCCCCCCCTCGCGCTCAACCAGGGTGACCGCGTCGTATTCGCAGACATCTGCACATTTCCCACAACCTCGGCATCTGTATTCCTCTACTCGGGCGATGATTCTGGGTATGCTCGTTGTCTTCCTTCGCATGATGTCGATCGAGATATCCGCGGCGCTTGTCGCATCATCGATGGCGCTGATGGCGTTCTCAAGCCCCACTGAGGACTCGAGGACGAACACCCCTCTATTCAGGTCAGGCAGGCGCCTGCTCAGGAGATGTCTGACAGTCATGTCTTCTCCGCGTCCGATGTGCAGCATTCGAAGGATTCCTTTGGCGTCTTCGGAAGGTTTCTTCCCTGGTGTTGACATGGTCGACCCGTCACCGGCCTCACCGGACCCGGAGCGACCAGGTTCTGCGGATGCTCTGACTAGGTCTGAGGCCTGGCTGGGCGGAAGTGCTGTTATCAGAATAGTGCCTACATCGAATTCCTCTTTCCCTTCCTGGGTCCTGACCGCCACGTTCCATCTACCGACGCCTCCATCTATCGACTCAATCTCAGAGGTCAGGAAGAGCTTGACACCCTCGGTACTTCCGAGAGTCTCTATTGATGGAGGGGCGCGACATCTCTCGGAGTCCGCTTTGCCTATGTCATGAGCCCCGTCATCACTCGTGACTCTGCCTGGTACATCGACAAGATAGACCTTGAATCCGGAAGCCGCAATCCTCTGCGCGGCAATCAACCCAGCGTCGCCTGCCCCGACAACGAGAGCCGCCCCTTGTACCGCAAATGTCATGTCCTCCAGGGGTTCCTGCTTGAGAGCTCTCTGGATGGCTCCTCTGATGAGAGCGGTTGCCTTCGCGCTGGCTTCTTCTACGTTTGAATGAACCCATGCGCATTGCTCCCTAAGGTCAACTTGGTCGACAAGGTACTTGTTCACACCGACATCTCCAAGATCTTGGGTCAGTGGAGTCTCGAGCCACCCTGGAGGGCAAGCTCCGATCACCACATGACTTGTGGCATTCTCGCCGATCTTCTCTTTGACAAACGCCCGCCCCTCGCCCGAGCATAGGGCATCGTGGCTTAGCACGACTTTCGCGTCGGGCAAGAGTGAGATCCGTTTGGCAATCGCTTCGAAGTCAATGCGGTCTGATATCTCTCCTTTGCATCCGCAAAGATACACCGCCACGGTCCGGCAGTCGTCTTCTATGTGTTTCTCTTCCGGCAAAGTAACCCTCCGCGATTCCAATCCTCATTTCGTCTAACAGGTTTTGGTGCTGTGCGCTCCTCTACCCTAGAAAAGTACGATAATCGGCAACTTAAGGGAGACTGTCCTACAATGACGCAGAGTTGGTGGCGAAATTCGTTTTTCGCACACGGCGAAAGGCCGTACGACGCAATCCCGTAAGTGCCTAGATTGGCTCCTTCGTTTCGGGCCGCAGATGGATCCAACTGCTTTCACTGAGCCCCCAAAGTCTGGCAACCGACTTTCCGAGACCAGGGGGCATTCTCCAAACAGAATCAAGGTCTCTATAACCTGGATTCTGAGAGGCGCCATTTGCAGAAGAATCCTGCCGGAAGCGTGGCATTCATATCTAGTCACACACAAGTGTGCGGCTGCCGGGATTCGAACCCGGGCTTAAAGCTTGGGAAGCTTCAGTCCTAACCGCTAGACTACAGCCGCTTGTTTGAGAAGTAATGCCCAGGTCGATTTAAAGATATCCAAGCTCCATAGGCCGACACCCAGAACAATTCACACCCCAGCAACGGACAGGTCGAGGAACCAATAGCCGTCACGAAGGACATGCTCGCCCTTCTTCAGCCTAACGGACTCAGAGAACATTGGGCCGTCGACCACACAGGTATGATACTCCCCAGCCTCACCAGAGGGATCGATGCCGCTGCTCCTGAAGAGCTCGATCATGTTTCGGTCCAAAGTGCGCCCGAGCCATCTCTCGCCAAGGACGCCGTCCTTCACGGAGACGATGATAGCCTCGAACCCGCTGGACAGGAACTCCTCAAGTAGGATTTCTCGCTCTAGGTTCCACAGGGGCAACAGTGGTTTGACGTAAACCTTCGAGCAGGTCTTCTCGACCCACTCCCTGTGCTGGGCAAGGTCAATGTCCCCAAACACGCCAATTGACATGCCCTCATCCACGAGTTCGCGCGCCGCAGCTATGAAGTTCCTTTCGTAGTTGTCCCACGATGTTCTAACTGTCACGAGCCTCATGCCGAGCGCCTTCGCCTGGGTCTCCAGTATTTCGACCGAGAGCCCGTGGGAGCGGGATCTCTCACCGGACTCCGTCAGCATGGTCAGCAGGACTGATGGTCTCAAGCCCTGTTCTATCGACCGATGGAGTGCCAGGCAAGAGTCCTTCCCACCACTCCATGAACAGAAGAACTGATCACCTTCGGCTAGCATGGTAGCACGCCTCCGCAAGAAGCATCCTCTGAACGCTGTGCAACGATGTCTGGAACGATTCGCCCTACTTGACCGTCTCAAGCTGGCTGATGATGTTCCAGATCAAGGTTCTGCCGTGAAGTGGTATATTGGGGTCGTTAGCCAGCTCGTCGAGAATCATTATCGCGCTGGCGCTTCTGATGTCCAGCGCCTCGCTCTTCTGCAGAAGCCTATCCTTGGCCTCCGTTGCGCCTCTCCGGATGTTCCTGGGCACGGAGGTATCCTCCGCGAGCTGGTCCAGGACCTCCATGATCTGCCTCAGCCTCGTTTCCGCATCCATCATCGTAACACTCCCTGAACCTCATACACTCCATCCGGCCATCTACTCCTTCGAGTCTTCCTCGTCATCCTTGATGATCTTGCCCTTTTCCTTGAAGGTGGTGACGACCATGAAAGTCCTCGTCTCCTTCACCCCGGGGATCTCCGCGACGTCGTTCACGATGAATTTCTTCAGCGCTGCGTAGCTGGGGAACCTGGCCTTTGCCACTATATCGGTGTCACCAGTGACCAAGAACACATCCTCGATGTCCGCGCTGTCGGCGATCTTCCTTGCGACGTCGTCCGAGCCCTTAGTGTCGATCTTGAACGTTATAAGGGCGGTTACCTGGTCCTCGCCATAGTATGACGATATGACCTCTTCATACTCTTTCTTGTCCTTCTCTTCCATGCGAACGCCCCCCTGGCGTCTGATTCCGATCAAGCAATGGCTTGGCTTACGGTCGTCTCCCAAGTCCTCTGGATGAACATGGGCGTGCCTGGAAGCATCGGCAACCAACCCTGTGCATGCTGCTGTGCGCGCCTATGCCGCTTTCAGAGTCGTGCTCCCTCAAACTCCTCTTGAAGATCGATGATGACCTGTTCCAGGATTTCCTCGAGGCTCGTGCTCCGGTACTCGCGCATCCCGCCCAGATCGCTCTGTACTCTCGCCACGTATGCGGCGCTGCTCTTCAG
>JBFEPA010000087.1:0-5113 GCA_041550275.1 Thermoplasmata archaeon
CCGTACCAGATGGGCATCTCCAGCTCGTTGTACATGTATATGATGTTGAACGACGCGGCGAAGGTGCTGCCGAACGCCAGCATGGTCTCTATGAGCATCAGTCCGAAGAACGCGCGCCTGTCCATCGGGAATCCCGTAGCGGAGAGGCCCGCTTAAACCTTGCTGGTGATGTCGTTCAGCGATCGCCGAGCATCTCGGAGATGTCGCGCTTCTTGTGCCCTCCAGGACCACCCCGTTCCATCCGGGCCTTCTCGATGCAGGCGTCGTCGTCGCAGACGAACGCGGCGAAGAGGAACCTCGTCGCGGGTTTGCCGCATATCTCACACTTGGCGTCTGCCTTCATGTAACGTCGAAGGATGTGTTGGGATATCAATGCTTTCTGAGGCGGCCATCCGCTTTCTGGGCGACGAGTCTCCGGCCTATCTTCGACTCGAGGAGGGCGTCGTAGAACTCAAGGTCCGCGCCGCAGGCTCCGCACACGGGCGCCCTCTGCCCAGCAGCGGACTCGCATACGGGACACGACGAGATGCCACGGCGCCTTGAGGTAGACCTGCTCTTGCCCCAGACGAGCGTTCTGTTCATAGACCCAGCGGACGGCTTGGAGGATACCATATGCACCAGCAGCTCGACGGAGTTGGCCGGGAGCTCGCGGTCATCGTCCATTCCCGGCGCGAACTCGAGGTTGGATGCTATCCGCTTCATGAACATCGGCGCCACCCATACGAAGCTCCTGCCGTCGTTCTGCCGGACGAACAGCGATAGGCGATGCCTCAGCCAGTTGGGCGAGCCGCTGTCGGGGAGGCCATAGATCCTGCACAGTATACGGAGGTCGTCGGGATCGTCGAACAATCGAATGTCGCTCTCAGGGAGGAGCTCGACGTGATACCTCTTGTAGATGATGTAGAGATACACGGACATCGCCACGACCGTCACGAAAGCGACCACTGCGATGTCCTCTCCCTGGCTGACCATCAGCGCGGAGGCGGCAGCTAACCCCAGGACGAACAGTACCGTGAATGTCCTCCAAACGTCGTGCGCTCGCATCCTATCCATGCATGGAGAATCTCCGCGATAGAAAAACCTGTCCACGTTCAGTCCTGAGCGGGCTCGATCTCCATGGAGAAGTCGATGGACCTCACGGAGTGCGTCAGCCAACCAAGGGAGATTATGTCGGCAAACGCAGCGTATGACTCGATGTTATCCGGCTTGATGCGGCCGGAGGCCTCTATCACTATGAGCGGGTTGGCTGCCCGTACCTCGCGCGCGACCTTCTCGCCCTCCTCCGGGGTGAAGTTGTCCAGCATGATTATGTCCGCCCCCTCCTCGACTGCTACCAGGGCGTCTTTCACGCTCTCCACCTCTATCTCTATCTTCTTGGTGAAGCTCGCCGTCCGCCTCGCGCTCCTCAACGCCTCGCGGATACCCCCTGCTATCGCTATGTGGTTGTCCTTGATGAGTATGGCGTCGTCCAGCCCGAACCTATGAGTGTCTCCGCCGCCGACTGAGACCGCCCTCTTTTCGAACTGTCTGAACCCTGGCGTGGTCTTCCGCGTGGCGGCTATACGCACCTCAGGGTTGACCTTCTTGCATCGCAGCAGCAGGTCGTTGGTGAGCGTGGCTATCCCGCTCATGCGCATCAGGAAGTTGAGCGCGAGCCTCTCCCCTGAGAGTATCGCTCTCGCAGAACCCGCAACGGTAAGCACGACATCGTCCTTCCCGGCGGTGGCACCCTCATCGACGACGGCGATCGTTCTTGCGCCGAGCTCCTCGAAGACGGAGGACGCCTCCATCAGCCCAGCCAGGACGCATCGCTCCCCGGCGATTATCTTCCCGGTCGCCTGTCTTCTGGGCGGCACGAGCAGCTCTGATGTGAGGTCTCCAGAGCCTATGTCCTCGCGCAGGTAGTCAGAGTATTTGGACTTCATCTCATCCACGAGAGGAGGCACCACCCTTAACTACGTTTCCTCGCAGCCCTCAGAGCTCGAACTTCTCGCCGTTCCGTGGAAGCAAGACCTCGAAGCCCTCCTCTCGGAGGTCCTTCGCCAACAGCTCTCTCTGGTCTCCGTGGCAGAGCACGATCTTCTCCGGCGAGCACCCCTTGGCGAACTCGACCAGCTCGTCGTGGCCCGCGTGCGCGGAGAAGTCGAACTTGTCGACATCGCAGTGGACCTTGACATTGGCGCCCTTGACATCGATGATGCCCTTGTCGAGGAGCATGCGCCCGTTGCTCCCCTCGACCTGATAGCCCGTCAATAGTATGGCGGTCTTGGGGTCGTCCTTGAGGTCGTCGAGGTACTGTATGACCGGCCCGCCGTCGAGCATCCCGCTCGTGGTGACTATGATGTCCGCCTTGGCGGCCCTCGACCTGCCGTGTATGTTCCTGACCATCTTCGTCCTGTTGGTCGCGTTCCTGAAGGCCTTCCCCGACCTGAGGAACTCTGGCATGGAGAGGTACATCTTGCTGACCTTCCGCCCCATGCCGTCGAGCCAGAACTCGCGTCTGTGGTCCTTCAGCAGAAGCAGTATCTCCTGCGTCCTCCCAACAGCGAATGCAGGTATGATCACCTTGCCCCGTCTATCCAGAACCTCGTCGATCTTCTTGAGGAACCTGTGCTCGGTCTTCGCTCTGTCGGGGTGGTTCCTGCCGGCGTATGTCGCCTCCATGATCAGGTTGTCGCACTTCACTGGCTTCGCTCCCTTGACCAGGCGCGTGTCTATCGTGTGTATGTCGCCGGTCACGAGCGTCGTGGCCTTGTCACGCACCTCGTACATGGTCGCGCCGGGTATGTGCCCCGCCGAATGCGCCTTGACCTGGTGCCCGCCGACCTCTATCGTCTCGCCGAAGGCGATCGTCCTGAACCTGCGCTTCGCCACCTTGACATCGTCTATGTCGTAATGCTGCGGGTAGCCCTCGGACTGCCCCACCTTGATGCTGTCCTCGAGCAGGAGCTGGGCAACCTCGCGGGACATCGCCGTCGAGACGATGTCGATATCATATCGGGCGGTAAGCCAAGGTATCATGCCGCAATGGTCCAGGTGAGAGTGCGTGAGGAACATCTTGTCAACGGGTGGCGCCTCTTTCGGATACGAGGGCGGCGCCGTCGCTGTCATGCCGTAATCGAACAGGAGGCGGGTCCTGTCGTGTCTGAGCAGTATGCCCAACCTGCCGACCTCGTGTCCGCCACCGAGGAATTCTCCTTTGATCGTCATATCGGAGGGCAATCACATCATGTATAATATCATTGCGCTTCGAACCACGAATGCCAGGCGGCACATCATCGTTCACCGACGACCTGTACGAATACCTCCCTGGTCCGAGGTTTGTTGTCGAACTCCAAGAACACGATCTGCTGCCAAGTCCCTAGCAGCAGCTTCCCGTCCACGATGGGCACGCTCAACGATGGCCCTAGAAAAGACGCGCGCACATGCGAGTGGCCGTTGCCGTCCCCCCATCGGAGATGGTGCTCGTAGTCGAGGCCCTTCGGATACAGCCGGTCAAAGGCGTCGTGCATGTCCGACACGAGCCCGGGCTCGTACTCGATGGTCGTGACCGCCGCTGTCGACCCTGCGACGAACACGCATGCTATGCCGTTCCTCAGCTTCGTGGACGACACGATCCTCTGCACCTCCCCGGTTATGTCCACCATCTCGTCCTTCGCCTTGGTGCTAAGGCGAATGCTGTCGAGCTCCGCAGCCGTTCGCAACACCTCCGTTCTGAAGCGGGAACGGTCTGAGAGCGCATAAAAACTGTCGTCAATGGTGTCGCGAGATGTGCCCAGGAATGGTAGTTACCATTCCATGAGCGGTAGATTCTTGAAGAAACCATATATATGAAGAGTTTGTAATAATCCTCCCGCAATGAACTCGGGGAACGTCTATCTACCGAGGAGCTTGAGGAACGTCGACGACAGGCGGGTTTGGCTGAACTCATCCTTCAGGGTGGAGTTCATCAAGATGGGCATTGAGAAGGCCGGCAGTATCAACCGGCTTGCCCGCGAGCTAGGCTATCGATCCCGCATACATCCGGGCTGGAGCGTCCGGCAGATACTCGTCGGCGAGCAACCGTTCCCGTACGAGCGCCTCCTGAAACTGTCCGACTTCGTCGGGTATCCGATCGAAGAGGTGATGATACACAGGACAGAGCCGAGGAGGGTAACGATCGAGAACACGAATGAGGCTCTGAGGAAGAATGGACTTTGGTGCTATCACATTGCGAGGATGAGACTGCGATAACGGAAGAGCACATAACCGTCAAGGCGATTTCGTAGCATTCTCCAGCGCAAGCAGGAACGCATTGGCAATCCGACATAAACCATAAATACGGACTATCCACTACTTCTCAAACATGGCGGGTGTGGAGCTTGCGCTGGCTTTCGTGATAATCGGCATCTTGATGCTGCTGGCGGAGGCAGCGTCTCCGGGAACGTTCATCTTGGTACCAGCAAGCGTGCTGATAGCCTTGGGCAGCATCGGGCTGCTATATCCCGATTGGCTGCTGACCTGGTGGGCCCCCGTTGCCGCGGTGGTCATACTCGTGCCGATGACGTTGGTGACGATAAAGCTCTACCAGAACCTCGCGCCACCCGCACCGCCGGAGACCACGGTAGCTACTTCGCTGGTCGGATTGACCGGCGTTGTCATAGCGGAGGTCTCGCCGAACAACCTGAGGGGGAAGGTGAGGATCGCCCACGACAGCTGGAGCGCGACATCCGCGTCGAAGACGATACCGATAGGCGCGAAGGTGCGGGTCGTGGCGAGCGAGGGCGTACATGTGAGGGTCGACGAGTTGGCCGAGGAAGCGCCGAAGGCCGCCTGAGTCGACCGATGTAGTTCAGAGGGAGGAATGGAAATGGATACAGGTGCATATCTGGCATTGGTCATTCTGATGTTCATCGCGGTTTTCGCGATAATGACCACGGGAATCAAGATAATCAGGCCGTACGAGCAGGGCATCTACATGAGCCTTGGAAGATACATGCGAATACTGGACCAGGGTTTCAACTACGTCCGGCCGCTCATAAACGAGGTAGTCAAGATAGACCTTCGTACGCAGGTATTGGACGTCCCGAGGCAGGAGGTCATCACGAAGGACAACTCGCCGACGAACGTCGAC
>JBFEPA010000088.1:0-5108 GCA_041550275.1 Thermoplasmata archaeon
CCATGAGGAATATTTATATTCAGGTTACCCAATTACTAACGTAGCTTTATGGGGTGCACGCATGCCGAAGTCACTGGTCAAAGATGCATTAGGCAAAGATGTAGATGAACTGTTGAAGAAGCCATCAGAACCCGCGGAGGAGAAGGTCGTCGAAGAGAAGAAGCCGAAGGAGATGACCGCGGACGACGAGGAGATAGCGAAGATCGCTGCTCAGCTCGACGTCAGCATCAAGATCATAGGTTGTGGTGGCGGTGGATCCAACACAATAAACAGATGTGTGGAGGCGGGTGTGTCGGGAGCACAGCTGTGCGCCATCAACACAGACGCCAAGCACCTGTTGGCCATCCACGCGCCGAAGAAGATTCTGATAGGTAAGAATGTGACGCGAGGCCTTGGGGCCGGCGCGATCCCGACGGTGGGCGAGTCGGCCGCCAAGGAGAACGAGCGCGACATACGCGACTTCCTGGACGGCGCCAATATCGTCTTCGTAACCGCCGGTATGGGTGGCGGCACAGGGACCGGGTCCGCCCACTACGCTGCCAGATTGTCCAAGGAACTCAAGGCCCTTACAATCGGTGTCGTGACGATGCCGTTCAAGGCAGAGGGTGAGGTCCGCATGGAGAACGCCCTGGACGGTCTTGAGAAGCTCAGGCGGCTCTGCGATACGACCATCGTGATCCCGAACGACAAGCTGCTGGAGCTCGTCCCGAAGCTGCCGGTGGACGCTGCGTTCAAGGTGGCGGACGAGGTGCTGATGCAGACGATTCGCGGCCTCACGGAGATCATCACGAAGCCGGGGCTCGTCAACCTCGACTACAGCGACATCATGACGGTGATGAACGAGGGAGGCGTTGCGTTCGTTGGCATGGGAGAGTCCGACGAGTCGGACGCCGAGGAGCGAGTCGCGCTTGCGATTGACGAGGCGCTCAGCTCACCGTTGCTTGGTGAGATAGACCTCAAGGAGGCGAAAGGCGCGTTGATACGTGTCGTAGGCGGACCGGATATGACCGTCTCGGAGGCCCAGAAGGCGGCAGAGGTCGTCGGAGAGCGTATAAACAAGCACGCGAGGATCATCTGGGGATGCAGCGTCGACCAATCACTCGAGGGACAGGTCCGGATGCTGCTCATCGTGACCGGCGCGAAGTCGAGCATGCTCATGGGAAAGGGCAACTCGCACGACGTCGGCCAGGCGGTCGGGGGAAACCACCGCTCGTATGCGTCGGATGACGACGGGATAGACTTCGTAAGGTGACCGTCGGAAACATCTTCATAGGCGGACACGTCTTTGCGTGTCCGCCCATTCAACTCCTTACCTTTCTTTCCACTTTTCCTTCCAGCCACAGCTCGTCCGCGAAGCGCGCTCCGCACTCAGGGCAGAATCTGTCCGATAGAGTCACCTCCGATCCGCACTCCGAGCACTCGACCCCGCCGACCCTGTCGGAGAATATGACTCCGCACTCGCAGGAGAACGCATCCTTGTCGACCCTCCTGCCGCACGCGGGGCACTCGCTTATCTCCTCGACGAACGGGCGGTTGCACACCGGACATTCGAGGGCGGTCTCCGCCACGTCGGCACCGCACTCAGGGCAGATTATCTTGCCCTCGCCGACGAGGAGCACTCCGCACTCGCATTGCCCTTCGTCCTCCGAGACGATACGTCCGCACTCGGGGCATTGGAATAGCCCTTTCGAGAAGTCGGCGGAGAAGAGGACCCCACACCTCCTGCAGAACTGGTCCTCTTCCGACAGTCGTGATCCGCATTCGGGGCACTGCAATTCCCGCCCGTGGAGGACGCAGTCGCAGGTCTCATCCTCCAACAGCCTCTTGCCGCAAGCATCGCAGAACACGGCGTCATCGGCCGCACGGTTCACTTCGTCCCTAACGCTCAGGTAGGTCCTCTCAGTTATCTCGCCAAGGAGGAACCGTTCGTCGAGCAGGAACAACCTGTCTCGCTTCGTGAGCCGAGCGGGCTTCACAGGTGGCATCTCGGAATCCACGACATGTGGCTTGGGTTTCGTGTATTCGAGCGCCGAATCGCAGGCGGGGCAGGTGCGCATTCTGATTGCGCATGAGTTGTGATACAGGTTGCCGCAGTCGCAGGTGACGCTCGGAAGGTCGGATTTGATGACGCCGAGACAGATGCCGCACTTAGCCTGCCCCTTCACACGGACGGCTTTGACCTGCGGCCTGGTATGTATCCTCATCTTCCTTACGGCCGCCCTGATCAGGCTGCCCTTGGGCACGGCCACGAGCCTCGGACGCTCTCTGAGCGCGTCACGACGGCCCTTCGATCTTAATACCCTCGCCAACAGGCTAATGACGATACGCCTCCCCGAGCGGATGTTGTGAATGGCAGACGTCTCATATAAATGCCGGTGAATCGTTACGCTGACCATGTCCATCCAAGACACAGTCAGGTTTGTGGGCGAACTGATGGCGGTATCCGCACGGACAGCGCCAAAGGCGGTTGGCCAGGATTTCATAGAGATAAAGCTGGCTGAAGAGTCCGAGAGGGTCGCCCTGGGAACGGACATGATCCAGATAGGTAAGGAGAGGGGCATCCCGGGGTTCGAGAGGGACGGGCAGAATGTGCTCGATTCCGATGCGGTCCTCTTGCTGGGCGTACTAGCTCACAAAGGCATCGGGCTCAACTGCGGCGCGTGTGGGCATGCGAGCTGCGAGGAGTTCAACAAGCAGTCGGGCAAGGGCGACTTCGAGGGTCCGAGCTGCGCCATACGACTGCTCGACCTTGGCATCGCCATAGGGTCTGCGGCGAAGACCGCTTCCGAGCACAATATCGACAACCGCGTCATGTACAGGATTGGCGTCTCGGCCAAGCGGCTGGGGATGATGGAGTCTCGTCTTGTTCACGGCATCCCTCTCTCGGCAAAGGGCAAGAACATCTTCTTCGACAGGGGCAGATGAATCGCCCTCGACCTCATCTGGCGCCGCTGTTCCCCCGCGACCTTCGCCTCGGAGGTCTCCCAAGGTTGGTGCCGTCCAGCAGGTAGGCCTTGATTGACCTCTCGTTGACTAGCTGGTTCCTCAGCAATGGTCCCAGCCTGCCTCCGCCTGTGGCGTTGATGGGCGTGCCGGTCAGGAGTGGGTTGAAGGCAGGCACGACCACGAGCTCGTCCGGGCAGGCGTCGTACCTTTCTGCGACCTTCTTTTTAGCGAACCTAGCCCGCATCCAGCACTTCTCGTTCAAACGGCCGCCCATCGAGTCCTCGAGGCGCACAGATGGATGGACATGTCCCATGACGACCGTGTCGCACGCCATGACATCCTCGGATGGCCAGACATGTCCGTGGAACGCGCCTGCGCCGTCCACGACGGTGCCGTGGTTCGCTGTGATGATGCATCCATCAGGCATGACATCTCTCAGTCCTCCATCGTGGTTGCCGGGCGTCACGACGATCGCCTGGAAGGTCCTCATGACCTGCTCCATGATGGCGCGCACATCCCTGTCCTCGCCGCGGCCGGCGTGCGTGATTCTATGTTTTACATCCCCCAGGATCACAAGCCTGTCCGCATGCGACCCAAGCGCCTCGATCGCGGAGGAAATCTTAGGGAGCTGGCTCGGGACATTGAAGCCTGATCTTCTCAGCGCCGTCTCTATGCCTATATGGAGGTCGGCCACGCAGGCCCACCGCCTCCGCCCTTCGATGATCAGCGCAGGCATGTCAGGTATGGGGACGAGATTCACAGGATGCGTACGGTCCGCCCGACGATAAAAAACCTGTCACATCATCTGCCTATGGATAGCCTATGTGCGAGAGTCGCTGGCAGCCCCTCCTCGAGGATTGCACGGGAAGCGGCCTCGACGTCGTATTCGACTCGTCCTATCTCGCAGGCCAACGAGTCCATGTCGACGACTGCGTAGCTGGCTCGGGGGTCGCCATCCCGTGGCTGGCCCACCGAGCCTGGATTGACAACGATTCCCTCTTTCTTGCTTACAGCGAATGGTATGTGTGTATGACCGAGGACGACCAGATCGCTCGAACATCTTGCGGGCATATCCTCATCGACATCCTCCTCGTACACATATCTATTCGGCTCACGGTCCGAGCCATGGAACACCGCCGCAGTCCGTCCTCCGAAGTCACCCCTGAGCGTCATGGGAAGGGTGGATAGGAAATCTGCCGACGCGCCGTTGAGGTTGTCGTGCGTCCAGACAGCAGCAGCTGCGGCGTAGGGGTTCAGCCCCGAGACATCCCTCGTTGTGGCAGAGCGATCATGGTTTCCCGCTATCACGTAGCCGACCATTCGCTGCACATCGCGGCAGCACTCGTTCGGGTACGCGCCGTAGCCGACTATGTCACCAGCGCAAACGATGCCGTCCAAATCAAGAGCGTCAAGCGCTTCGAAAACGACCTTGAGCGCGTGAACGTTCGAGTGCACGTCGGCCACGATGCCAATCCTCATCGCTGCGCCTCCTACTCGAGGCTGTCCAGCTCGTATCTTCTTAGGACGATGGGTATCTTCTCGATCACGTCTGTGGCCACGAGGCCGTAGCTCTTCTCCTCGAATGCCAAATCGCCGGCGAGCCCCATCGCAAACGCCCCTATCCTCGCCGCATGATACGGCTGTGCCCCCTGGGCTATCATGCTGGCCACCAGGCCTGTGAGGACATCCCCCGTGCCTCCGACAGCGAGCGCGTTGTTGCCTGTCCTGTTGAGCTTCACGGACGATCCGTCGCTTATGACATCGACCGGTCCCTTGAGGAGGATGCATGCCTTGAGCTTCATCGCCTCCTCCTTGACGCGGTCTCCTCTCCTCACGGGGTCGTCGGTTCCCAAGGCGCGGCCGGTCAACTTCTTGAATTCGCCCGCGTGGGGCGTGATGACGACGGGCTTTTTCTTCAGTATCTGCGGGTGAGCGCCACAAGCGCCTATCGCGTCCGCGTCGATGACCATCGGCTTCGTGCACTTCTGTATGAATCGTTCCGTCGCGCGCATCGTCTCTGCGTCCGACCCGAGGCCCGGTCCGATGGCGACTACATCGACGTACTTCGAGAACGACAGCAGCTCGGTGACGTGGCTCTCCGAGAGCCGCTCCCCTTTGAGCGCCCTCACTATCAGGCTGGGTGAGTGCACTGCCACCGGCAA
>JBFEPA010000089.1:0-5093 GCA_041550275.1 Thermoplasmata archaeon
CAAACCCCTTTCTCTTCGCCGCAATCTCGACGGCCATGTCCCCGCAGGTTTTGCCGCACTTGCCACAGTCCAGTTTCGGCAGTTGGTCGTACGCCGACTCGCGGGCCACCTGCTCCTCGATGTACGCCAAGGCGTCCTCCAACTTGGGATTCACCATGACGGTTCCTTCCGTAGGCACTATGTCACCGAGGGCTATCTTGGGGAAGTCGCCCTCCTTGTGTCCCTCGACGATTACTACATCTGGGCAGAACTCCCTTCCGAGGGTCTCGGCTATCTCCCCCAGCTCAAGTCCTGGCTTCTTGATAATCGTCGTGCTGCCAGCGGCCTGCAGGACTACGGGGTCGCCGCCTGCTTTCGAGTGCCTCCAAGAGTCCTTCCCTGGGGTGTCGGCATCTTTCATGTGAGGCGAGTGTTTCACTGAAGCGATCTTGTATCCTTTCCCCGACAGCTCCCGAACAAGTGATTCTACTAGCGTCGTCTTCCCCGAATCCTGGTAGCCGTATACACCTATGAGCATGAGCAACCCGATTCCCTCATTGGCAGCGACTGAAATAAATGATTCGCGATGGTTCATCTCCTTCTGAGCAACGCGGTGACGATTCGTGGTAAGCTGGCATAGATGGAGCTGGTGGACCAGTCGAGCTCCTCTTTCTCGCACACCGTGCACTCGCTCAGTCGCGAGGCCTCGTCCCTCAGGCTGTCAAGGTCTGCGCCTGTCGCAGCCCCCCGCGCGACTATCGTGTCTATCTTCCTCATCAATGAAGATGCCCTGGTGATCCTCTCCTCCACGCGGTCAGCAGTGTCATCGGAGATGAGTCCGAGGTCTCTCTTCATCGAGTTCATGCCAAGCCCAGCGGCGTAGGTCGATTCGGTTATCGCATCCCTGGACATCCACATCGTCTCGTAGTTGAGCACATACTTCCAGCTGGGCATCACCGCAAGCTTGGCGTGGTCCTCCAGTGAGGAGGCGAAAAGCCTATAGCCGTTGGCCTCAGGGTGCTCGAACGCGTTCCCTCCGGGGTCGATGAACGGCGCAAGCGGACTGATGAATGGGAACAGCCGAGCCCCCTTGTGTCTTTCGTACAACCTTCGTGTGTACTCCACCGTGCCCATAACGGACTCCCTGGTCTGCTGGGGTAGGCCTATCATGTAGAAGAGGTCGAACCTGCCGCAGCCGGCGTTGAGGAACGATTCCACTGACTTCTCAAGGCCGGCATTGGTGTATGACTTGCCCTGGGCCTTCCTTACAAGCTCGTCGTGAGTCTCAGGAGACATCTGTATGCTGAACCTGTTGACGCTTGAGCCTACCTTGTCGGCAAACTCCTTGTCTGCGGGAGTGAACAGTTCCATTACGACCTCGTTGTCTACGCGCCTGTCCTTGAGCTCTTTCAAGAACTCGCTCGCATACGCCTTCCCCGCCTGGCGTATGTCTCCCACAACGAACGTGGCCCCTTTGATGTACTCCTCCGCTCTTTCGATGTCCTCTGCGAGCAGCTGAGGCGACCTGTATGCGGGGCGCGACCGGTTGAGGAATCTGGTGAACGCGTCGCATGAGCCCGCGCAGTTCAAGCAGTTGTGGGTGCACCCTCTCACGGCGACGGCTATCGACATCGGGTTGCTCTTCCAGTCCGCATATGGAAGGTGCCCGGTGAGGTCACGGTATCTCAGCACCTTGCGCACCAACAAGCCATAGTCTATGGTGATTCCATCGAGGTTCTCCGGGACATGGGAAAGGGCGTTGACCATCACGCGGCTTCCGTCCCTCCATGTGAGGTTCGGCACGCCCTCCATCGCTCCGCCGTTCTGAACAGCTGCAACGAGCTTCTCGAAGGGTGCCTCGGTCGAGTCGCCTCGGAGGACGAAGTCGACCTGCGGGAACCCCTGGAGCAGTTCTTCGTGGTAGTACGATGAGCTGAAGCCACCGAATACGACAGGCCTGTCTGGATGATGCCTCTTCACCATCTTGGCGAGCTCGAGCGCTCCCTGGACGTGTGGCATCCAGTGGAGATCTACCCCGTAGACGGCGGCATCGATCGACCGGACGAATCTGTCGGGATCGAACCTGGGCGACGCCATCATGCGAGAGGCTACATTCGCTATCCTGACATCGTATCCGTTCGATTCCAGGTGCGACGCGATCGTCGTGAACCCTATAGGGTACATCTCGAAGACCGGCGTCGACGGTATGAGGTCGCTGACAGGGCCTGAGAGCATGGTCCTCTTCCTGAAGTCCATGACGCTCGGGGGATGCATCAGTACCAGGTCGGGCACAGCCATATGGCTGTGACAGGGCCAACGGATAAAAAAAGGCTTCTTCGTAACCCGACATCTCACCCGCAGTTACCGGCGAAGTGCGTCGTTCTGTGGCTTTTCCGACGCAGTGCTCATCCCTGTACTGACACCTCCACACGCGAAGCGTGTGCCGGAAAAGGCCTTATATGTTGTCGTGAATCCACGGATAATGCTGCAAGACGACTATATGGGAGTCGCCGTCTTCGCCATCGTCGCCATACTTTTCCCAACGCTCGCCTTCTTCCTGTCAAGATATTTCCGAACCGACAGGAACGATTCCAGGTCGATGACGACCTACGAGTGCGGTGAGGTGCCCATCGGTGACGCACAGATACAGTTCCATTTCCAGTATTACATGTATGCCATCATATTCGTGGCGTTCGACCTGGTGACGGTCTTCGTCCTCATATGGGCGCTAGTGTTCTCAGGTATCAGTGACTTGGCCAAGGTATTCATGGTGATGTTCCTGGGGGTTCTTCTCGCGGGCGTGACGTACGCCCTTAAGAAGGAGGAGATAGTCTGGATATGAACGAAGGGGCAGGCCAGTCTCTGGGACAGGCGATCATGTTCCGTTCAAAGGACTTTCTCAAGTGGTCCGACGAGACAATGGAGTATCTGTTGCGAAAGTCGCCCGTCGGAGGGGCGATCGACCTGGTGACTAAGGACTTCTTCAACTGGGCCACCCGAAACTCGCTCTACTTCCTTCATTTCGGAATAATGTGCTGCGCTCTTGAGATGGCAGTCGCCTCCGCCCCGAGGTTCGACCAGCAGAGGTTCGGCATCATCCCACGGTCAAGCCCTAGACAGTGCGACGTACTGCTCGTCAACGGGCCTGTCACGAAGAAGCTCAAGCCCGCCCTTCGAAGGCTGTACGACCAGATGCCAGAACCGAAGTGGGTCGTGGCCATGGGCGAATGCGCAATCTCCGGGGGACCGTTCTACAACAGCTACAGCATGGTCCCGGGCGTTGACAGATTCATACCTGTCGATGTGTACATTCCAGGATGTCCGGCGAGGCCAGAAGCCCTCATCGACGGCTTCCTGAAGCTACAGAAGATGATCAAGGAGAACAAGAAGGGCCTGCTCACTGGTAGGTAGGCGCGGAGTGGTATCATGACTGAGGGGAACTGCAGGGATTCGTCGGGGGCCGTCAGCATCGAGAAGGCTCCTATCAGGATAGACGAAAACCCGGAACACAGAGTGCTGAGGGCGCTGACTGAGTCGTTCCCCAAGACCGTCTCCGAGGCGGCGCGTGTGAGACCTGGCCTGTTAAGAGCCAAAGTAGACCGGTCAGACATATTCTGCGTGTGCAAGACGCTGAAGGACAACCTCGGCTTCGAGCATCTAACGATGATATCGGCTGTCGACTACGATGACAGGTTCGAGATAGTCTACCACGTGACATCGTACCAGTCGAAGCTGCTCGTGGAGTTGATATCGACCACGCCCAAGGACGACCCCTCGATCGACTCGATCACGTCGATCTGGGGTGGTGCAAACTGGCAGGAACGCGAGGCATACGACCTGATGGGCATAGTCTTCCGGAGCCATCCGAAGCTCGAGCGGATACTGCTTCCGAAGGACGTGCTGTATCATCCTCTCAGGAAGGATTTCAAGGGGTGACCATGGATGGCTGAGATGTGGATTAACATGGGCCCCCAGCATCCGATGACGCACGGTCTCTGGAATCTCAGGGTCAAAGTCGACGGCGAGACAATCGTCGATGCGGAGCCCGAGGTGGGCTATCTCCACAGGGGCATAGAGAAGATATGTGAGGGGCTCACATATCCGCAGATAATCCCAATCACCGACAGGCTATGCTACGGCTCATCTCTCACATGGTCGCACCTATACTGTCAGACCATCGAGGACCTGATGGGCGTGGAAGTGCCTGAGCGGGCCGAGTATATCCGTGTAATGGCCATCGAGATGCAGCGCATAGCATCTCACCTGATGTGGCTGGCAGCATACGCAGGCGACCTTGGCATGTCTGTCGGGTTCACCTACACGATGAGGGACAGAGAGGTGTTCGTCGACCTGCTTCAGGGTCTGACCGGGTCTCGGTTAACGTATAACTATCCCAGGATAGGTGGCGTCGCACACGATCTCCCGCCAGACTTCGAGAGGGACGCCATCCGGGCTGTCAAGTACATGGAGGGTCGTCTGAAGGAGTACGAGGACCTCTTCGAGGGATCGAAGATCTTCATGATGAGGAATGTTGGCGTGGGCTTGCTGCGAAAGGAGGACGCGCTCAACCTGGGGGTTACAGGGCCGTCACTGAGGGCAAGCGGCGTAAGGTACGACCTGCGGAAGGACATGCCCTATTCCGTGTACCCCGAGATGGACTTCGAGGTCGCGACGCTCAGCGACGGTGACTGCTTTGCCCGGTACAGAGTCAGGATGGACGAGATGTGGGAGAGCTGCAGGATAATCCGCCAGGCGATTCAGAAGATGCCGAAAGGCAAGTGGAGGATTGTATCCCCGAGGAGCGCACCTGTAGGCACAGGCCTCGGACGAGTCGAAGACCCCAGAGGCGAGGCGGTCATGTACGCCGTGGGGGATGGGTCAGACAGGCCTTACAGGCTCAAGATACGGAGTCCCATCTTCATCACCGTATCCGCCGCTCCCAAGATACTCGTCGGTTACAAGCTGGCAGACGTGGTCGCAATAATGGGCGGTCTTGACATGTGCATAGGGGAGAATGACAGGTGACGACATGAACCTCTTCGAGTTCAGCTACGGCATCCTCCACTGGCTCGTGGACCTAGTCAACAACCTGTGGTACTGGCTCGGAGACCTTC
>JBFEPA010000090.1:0-5093 GCA_041550275.1 Thermoplasmata archaeon
AACGAGAAGTACCGGTTGTTCGTGTCGAGGTGACGCGCCCTAAGGAGTGCGCTTCGACATGAGGGTCCAAGAGGTCAAGACGATATTGGAATCGATGGGCAAGCGCCCGTCCAAGAGGCTCGGTCAGCATTTTCTGATAGACGACAGAGTTATCAGCCGCCAGGTCGCGCTTGCACGCATCAACCCCGGCGAGAAGGTGCTCGAGATAGGCCCTGGCATGGGAAACCTGACCGAGGCCATCCTCCTAGCAGGAGCGAAGGTCATCGCGGTGGAGGCGGACCCCGCATTCTGCAGGTTCCTGGAACGTCGGTTCGGCCCGCGGATCTCGCTGATCCAGGCGGATGCCGTCAAGGCGTTCCTGCCGGAGTTCGACAAGGTCGTCGCGAACCTGCCCTATCAGATATCCTCTCCCATAACGTTCAAGCTCCTTGAGCAGGGGTTCGGGATGGCGGTTCTGATGGTGCAGCGGGAGTTCGCCGAGCGTATGGTCGCCGAGCCAGGCACACGGGACTATGGCCGTCTGTCTGTGGGCGTGCACTACCGCGCACGCTGCGAGATAGCGTTCAACGTGTCGAAGGCGTCATTCTGGCCGCAGCCAGCGGTGGACTCCAGTGTCGTGACGATGACTCCCCGCAAACCGTCGTTCTCCGTGGCAGACGAGAGGGTATTCTACGACGTGACGAAGGCAATATTCTCGCACAGGAGGAAGAAGGTCATGAACGCCCTCGCGACCGACCCTGCGTCACTGGCGTACCTGTCAGGCGTCGATGTCCCGGCTTTCAACGGTCTTCCATACGCCTCGAGCCGTGCGGAGCAGCTGACGCCTGCCGAGATAGGGGAGCTCTCAGACGCGTTCCTGGAGCTCGTTAGCTCTTTGAAAAGAAGCGTTTGACTATGGCATCCGCGATCTTGTCGGGGCCGTCCACAAGCACATCGCATGTCGGGAGATTGTACTTCTGCTCGTACTCCGCGATGGTCTTGATGACCTCTTCTCTTGTCATGGACTCGGGGTTGAGCGTTATGCCTATCACGTCGCAGCCGCCGAACACCTTGATCAGCTCCGACTCGCGCTCCACTGTGCCGACTGGCAGGTGGGGGACGTCGTCGGTGTAGCTCCTGAACTTCCTTCCAGGCGCGTGCTGCAGGACGACCGCGTGCGGCTGAGAAGCGCTGACTATTGCCCTAGACCCCGTAACATAGGCCGGGTGGCTGAGGGCGCCCTGTCCCTCGATGATTATCAGCTGAGGCTTCTCCTCGTTGTACGCGGTGACTATGGCGTTCTCGAGCTCGCCAACGACGTAGTCGCCTCTGATCGCGTCGAGGGGTATACCGTACTTTGAACCCTGCATCAGGCCAGTCTGCCCAGTCGCGACAAACGAGGTCTTGATTCCACGCTCGTTCATAGCCTTCGCCAGTACAATAGCGGTCGTGCGCTTGCCTATGGCAGCATCGGTGCCGAGAACGGGAATTCTGACGCAGTCCAGCTTACGCGCGAGGTCCTTGTACTTGTGGAGCTTCCTCAGTGGCTGCTCCTTCCTGATGTCGACCAGACGCACGCCGTTCTTCGCTGCGAGTGCCCGCAGCTCGTCGTCGTCTCCGAGCCATTCGTGCAGGCCAGACATCATGCTCACGCCACCCTGTATCGCGTCCTTCACCGGCTGCCTGAACTCCTCCGGCAACATCCCGCCTATGGTCGCGATGCCTATGATCATGAACTCTGGCTTCTCCGGCAGCTTCGCGAGAGCATCGTTCACCGAGGAGAAGATGGGCATGCCGTTCTTCTTGCCGTCCAACACCTCCCCGGCGTCTCGGCCCGCCTTAGTGCTGTCGACGATGCCGATGATCCTGAACCTGAGGGAATGTCTGACGAGTCCGGCGGCCGTCTTTCCGGCAGGGGTTCCGAAGCCGTTCTCGCAGAGGATGATGGCGGTCTCCATGTCTGCCAGCAACTGTGTTCCCGTATAAATCTCTTGAGCCATCCCGCACTCCACCGTGCAGTTTTTCTATGTATACCGGCATTGAACCTGGTGGGGGAGCAGGATGCTCGTAGGTATAGTTGGCAAGCCCAATGTGGGGAAGTCCACTTTCTTCTCGGCCCTGACGATGGCTACCGCACAGATCGCCTCATACCCGTTCACCACCATAGACGCGAACAGAGGTGTCGGCCATGTGAGGGGGCCGTGCCCGCATACGGAGCTCGGCAGCAACTGCAGTCCAAACAACTCCCTCTGTGAGGACGGCACGAGATACGTTCCGATAGAGCTGCTGGATGTCGCCGGACTCGTCCCCGACGCCCACTCGGGAAAGGGGCTGGGCAACAAGTTCTTGGACGATTTGAGGCAGGCACATGCGTTCATACACGTCGTCGACGCGAGCGGCGGCACGGACTTCGAGGGCAACCCCGTTGGCGTGGGTTCCCACGACCCGGCAACCGATGTGAGCTTCCTCGAGAGGGAGATATCGTACTGGATATTCGGCATACTGGGCAAGGACTTCAACAAGATCGCGAGACAGTCCAAGCTTGCGGGCAAGAAGTTCGAGAGGCTGCTGCAGGAGAAGCTGACAGGCCTGTCCATCAATGAGGCACAGATACTTCTGGCGATCAGACAGTCAGGCAACGACACCGACCCGTCCGTGTGGAAGGACGAGGAGCTGTTGGGATTCTGCAAGTCCCTTCAGAAGATCAGCAAGCCGATGATCGTTGCGGCCAACAAGGCCGACATCGCCCCCCAGGAGAACTTGGAGCGGCTGGTGGCGACGGGCTATCCGATAGTGCCCACGAGCGCGGAGTACGAGCTCGCACTCCGCCGGGCGGCCAAGACGGGCCTCGTGACCTACCGGCCCGGGTCTGCCTCGTTCGACCTCGCCGACCCCACGAAGCTAAACGGCTCTCAGCATCAAGCGCTTGACAAGATGGCCGACTGGATGAAGATGGCCGGAGGCACAGGAGTGCAATCAGTGCTGGAGAAGGCAGTGTTCGAGGTGCTGGACCTTATAGTGGTATACCCAGTTGAGGACGAGACCAAGTGGACCGACAAGAAAGGACAGATTCTACCCGATGCGTACCTGATGCCCCGGGGCAGCAACGCCCGAGACCTCGCGTTCAAGGTGCACACGGATCTGGGTGATAACTTTATTAGAGCGATAGACGGAAGGACCCACATGGCTGTGGGCCACGACCACATCCTCAAGGAGAACGACGTGGTCAAGATAGTCGCGAGAGTCTGATATCGATGGATGAATGGGACGTTAGGCTGATAGGGGTCACCTCGCACCCCAAGTACGAGGAGTTCGAGGATAACCTCGAGATGCGCCTGTTCGGCAAGATGAAGGACGGAAGGTCCGTTGCGGTCAAGTACAGAGGGTTCGAGCCGTACTTCTACATCGTCGAGCCTTCGGAGGACGTCGTCAGGATACTGGAGGCCGACGCCAAGCGCATACGCAGGACGGAGGAGTGCGATCTACTCTTCAAAGGAGAGATGCGCAAGTGCCGCAGGGTGGTCGTCACCCATCCGGGGCTCGTGCCAAGCATCCGAAGGGACCTCATGGACTCCGTCCCTGCCATACTCGCGGCAGACATACCATTCCATTTCAGGTTCGCTTACGACATGGGCATGGGGGCATGCGTGCGTGTCTTCGGCAAGGAGGTTGAGGACGACGCGTTCGCGACCGACATAGTCGTGGAGGCGGAGAGGTTCGAGGAGCTGACGCCCTTCAGGCCGAACCTGAGGACGCTCAGCTTCGACATAGAGACGAGCCTCAAGGAGCCGAAGATATTCACGATATGCTGCGTCGTGAAGGAGGGCGACAAGGTCATCTCTAAGAGGTTCTTCGGCGACGAGAGGAAGATGATCGCTGACTTCAGCGCGTACATCATAGAGAGCGACCCCGATGTGATCACTGGATACAACATCGACGGCTTCGACATACCGCAGATAGAGCAGCGGGCGAAGGACCTCGGGCTCGGACCGCTCAGGTGGGGCCGTTTCCCGACGGAGATCGACCAGTACAACAGGTTCTGGAGAACCCAGGGAAGAGTCATCATAGACGCGTGGTGGGCGGTCAAGCGCGTGCTGAAACCCAAGCAGGAGACGCTCAACGCCGTCGCCAAGCAACTGCTCAACGAGGAGAAGCACGATGTCGACCCCAAGAAGATGGATGAGGAGTGGGAGGCCGATAGCGAGCGCGTCATGGACTATTGCGTCCAGGACGCGATGCTGGCTCTGCGGGTGCTGGAGAAGGTAGCTCTGATAAACCGAAGCATGGACCTGGCGGCAGTGTCGAAGCTGCCGCTAGACGATGTCGTCAACGGCACGACGTCACAGCTGGTGGACTCCATACTCATCCGCGAGGCCGACAGGCGCAAGGTCGCCGTCCCGATGACTTCGCGCTCTTCCAGCGATTCCAAGCCGATCGAGGGGGGGTACGTGCACGAGATGGAGCCCGGGCTGTACCATTGGGTCCTCACGCTGGACTTCAGGAGCATGTACCCGAGCATGATCATTGCGAACAACATCTGCTTCACGACGCTCTCGCCAGATGGCACGATTGTGTCGCCGACGGGCGCCAGGTTCCTATCTAAGGACAAGCGCGAAGGACTGTTGCCGAAGATACTCGTCATGCTGATGGAAGAGCGCGCCTCGACGAAGAGGGCCATGAACGACGCCAAGACGCCGGACGAGAGGGACTACTACAACGGCCTACAGGAGGCCATCAAGATACTGATGAACTCGTTCTACGGCGTGCTGGCGTCATCGTTCTACAGGTTCACGGACCCGAAGATAGGCGCGAGCATAACGGCCTTCTCGAGGGAGGCTACCAAGGATCTGATCAAGAAGTTGGAGGGCGAAGGCCTGAAGGTGATCTACTCCGACACGGACTCGGTGTTCTTCCTCTCGCCGCACAAGGATATCGATGCCACGGTCAAGCTTGGCAAGGACACCGCTGAGCGCTTCTCGAAGGGCGGCATGGTGCTCGAGTTCGAGAAGGTGATGGAGCCATTCTTCTCCCATGGCAAGAAGAAGCGGTACGTTGGCAAGATGATCTGGCCCAGGGAGGAGCTGATAGTCCGGGGCTACGAGATGCGGCGTACG
>JBFEPA010000091.1:0-4996 GCA_041550275.1 Thermoplasmata archaeon
TACCCGCACAGAGGTGCTCAAGAAGCTCGTGAAGAGCAACAAGACCGGAATGCCCGTAGTGAAGACATCCGATGGAACGCTCGCAGGATTCGTGACTCGTCAGGACATCTTCTCGAAGCCGGAGGAGGAGCAGCTGGCGCTCGTTATGAAGCGCGATCATCCGACGATTTCCCCGAGGGCGCCGGTCAAGGACGCCGCGAGGATCATGGTCGAGAACACGCTGTCGCATCTTCCAGTTGTGGAGAAGGGCAAGCTGGTGGGCATAGTCACCCCGACGGACCTGCTCATCGTCGTGGAGAAGGAGAACCCTCAGGTAGCCGTCGAGGACATCGTGCGCTCGCCCTGCATACCGACGTACGCCGGCGCCCCGCTGTCCGTGGCACTCGCGACCTTCAAAGCGGCGAAGGTGTTCGCGCTACCCGTCCTGGACGACGATGCGAAGCTCGTAGGCATCATAACTGACAGGGACATATTCAACCAGAGCGTGGTGGACAGCACCGTGGTGATGAGCGACCTCGGGCTCAACAACGGAGCCGACAACTGGAACTGGGAGGGTGTGCGGAACGTCATGAAGCTGTGGTACGAGGTCTCCAAGGTCAACCTGCCGAAGCTCAAGGTCAAGGACATAATGATACAGAGCCCCGTCACGGTGTTCAAGAAGACACTCGTGGCGGACGCGGCGAAGGTCATGCGGAAGCACGACTTCGGCCAGTTGCCCGTCAGGGACTCCAAGGACAACCTCGTCGCCATGATATACGACACCGATGTCGCCTCCACCCTGATCAAGTGATGCCCAATGGATTCCCAGGAACTCTTGTCCCTCTGCAGGCGCAGGGGATTCCTATGGCCTTCCTACGACATCTACGGCGGCCTTGCCGGATTCTATGACTATGGGCCGCTGGGCTCGTTGCTGAAGAACAACATCGAGTCTCACTGGAGGAGGTTGTATGTGTTGGAGGAGGGCCTTCAGGAGATAGCCTGTCCCATAATCGCCCCGGAGCAGGTGTTCAAGGCCTCTGGACACTTGGACGCGTTCGCCGATATGTACGTAGAGTGCACGAAATGCGGGGAGTCTCATCGGGCCGACCATCTTGCACAGGGCCTGCATGACAACCCTGCGGCGCTATCCGAGGAAGAGCTGGGCAAGGTCCTCGAGGAGAACGGGATCAAATGCCCCGCATGCAAGGGCGACCTCACGCCTCCGAGGCGCTTCAACCTAATGTTCAAGACGGCCGTCGGGGCGGGCACCGCCAAGGCAGGATACATGCGCCCAGAGACCGCCCAGGGCATGTTCGTTAATTTCTCGCAGATATACAGGCATGGAAGGGAGAAGCTGCCGGTCGGTGCGGTGCAGCTGGGCCGGTCATTCCGGAACGAGATCTCCCCTCGGCAGGGGTTGTTGCGCCTGAGGGAGTTCTCTATGATGGAGGCAGAGGTGTTCTTCCATCCGGAGCGCAAGACGTGGCCAAGATATGATAAGGTGAAGCACGAGGTGCTGTCACTTGTGCCAAACGATGGTCCGCCCGTCGCGCTATCCCTTGCCGACGCGGTCTCCTCGAAGGTCATTGCCAACGAGGCACTCGCTTATTTCATTTGGCTAACACAACGGTTCGCGATCGAGGTCGGCCTCGATCCTGGACGTATCCGATTCCGGCAGCACGAGAAGGACGAGATGGCGCACTACGCCACCGACTGCTGGGACCTCGAGGCGGAGACATCGTATGGTTGGATCGAGCTGGTAGGCGTCGCCGACCGTGGATGCTACGATGTTCAGGCTCACTTCAGGCATTCGGGGGCGGACCTAACGGCTTTCGAACGGTTCGACGAACCCAAGGAAGTCACAGCAGAGGTCGTGAAGCCCAAGTTCGACGTCATGGGAAAACGGTTCAAGGAAAAGACGAAGGCGCTGGCTGAACTGCTCGGTGCGCTGTCGCCCGAAGCGGTCGCCGGAAAGGAATCGGTCGTGATTGAGGCGGACGGCAAGCAGTTCACCGTGCCCTCTGAGTGCTATGAGGTGACCACGAGAACGGAGAAGGTGTCCGGACAGAAGTTCGTACCGCATGTCATAGAGCCATCCTACGGCGTCGACCGCATACTATACTCCGTGTTAGAGCACGCCTACTCGAAGAAGAACGACTATGTGACACTGTCGCTGAAGGGCGTCGTTGCGCCTATCAAGGTGGGTGTGTTCCCGTTGATGCCCAAGGACGGTATGGACGTTATAGCTCTCGAGGTGTTCGACGCTCTGGTCGCGCAGGGGATATCTGCCAACTACGACGAGTCGGGGTCCATCGGGCGAAGATATGCCAGGATGGACGAGGCGGGAACCCCATGCTGCGTCACAGTGGATCATCAAACGGTCGATGACGGCACAGTCACGATCAGGGACCGCGACTCGAAGGAGCAGACGCGCGTAGCTGTCGCCGAGGTCGTCGGCACAGTGCGCAGGATCGTGGAGGGAAGGCCGCTTGGGCCGGATATCGGACCGGATGCGGCGGAGAAGAGGGGAAACTGAAGGGACATGTCCTCGTCATCCTTAAGGAAGTCAACCAAGAGCAACTGGATGCCAAAGCCTGTCGACCTCTCCGAGGAGCTCGGGAGATACATAGGCAAACAGGTCAGCTACGCGACGCATGGCATCCACAGATACCCAGCCAAGTTCATACCGCAGATACCTCGTTTCTGTCTCGAGTCGTTCTCCAAGGTCGGCGATGACGTCCTCGATCCGTTCATGGGTTCCGGGACGACGCTTCTGGAGTCATACATACTCGGCCGCAACAGCTACGGGGTCGACATTCATCCTCTCGCACGGTTGATCGCGAAGGTCAAGACAACACCCGTCAGCCCAGGCCACCTCGAGTCGCTCTCGGAGCAGCTCCTGGGAAGGATACGTGCGGACGACGGTGACAACAGCGATTGGGTCCCCGAGATACCCAACAGGGACCACTGGTTCAGACCTGAGGTGCTGCGAGACCTCGCCACGATAAAGAAGCATGTGTGGAGGATGAGGAAGGGCGACTCCCAGGACTTCTTCAAGATATGCTTCTCGTCGATTATCCGCAAGATGTCCAATTCGGACGCCGACTCCTTGATTCCGGAGGTCACGTCATTCCGGAAGAAGCTGGACGAGCAGGGGAGGACATCGTTCGACTCGATATCAAAATTCGAGAACACCGTCAGGAACAAACTCATTGACGCTGAAGGCCTTTGGCGCATATCGAAGGAGGTCGAGGAGGAGTACTGGAGCCCCCCTGTCGCCAAGATCATAGGCAACGATGCCAGGGATGTCCTTCTCGGAGACTCGCACGTGGACCTCGCCATCACTTCTCCCCCTTATGCGAGCGCCGTGCACTACGTGAGCGTGCACAAGTTGGAGATGTATTGGCTGGATCTGTTGAGCGACATAGCCAAACTAGACGGCCGCGTGGTCGGCACATCGAGAGCGTATGTGAATGAGTACAGGCCCTGGGAACCCAAGACTGAGATTCCCGAGCTGGGCACCCTCCTGAAGGAGCTTGTGGAGAAGGAGAAGAAGAGCGCCTACATCGTCTACAAGTACTTCGACGACATGCGCAAGAACTTCATCGAGGTCAACCGTGTGCTCAAGCGCAACGGAAGGTACTGCATGGTCGTCGGCGAGAACACATTCAGGAAGGTCAGGATACCGACGTATGCCATCCTCGCCAGGATCGCCTGCAATTGCGGCTTCGAGCTGAAGGGTTCGTACGTCTACGATGTGATCAACCGCCATCTCGACATACCGCGGTGGAACAACAGCAGGATAGAGAAGGATTACATCCTGGTGTTCCAAAGGCGCCGCACCCCTTCGATGGATTGCCTGTGAGTCTCGGCGGACGTCTCGTTAATTTTAACTCTGAGTTAGGAGATTACGTTCATCGCAACGAGGATGGGATAGCATGCATTCAGAGATACCACTTGAGGTCAGACTATCGCGGCTGACCGTGCAGAGCATGAGGAACCTGTGCGACACACAGAACGTGGAGGGCTACTCGAACCTTCTGAAGGACGAGCTCGTGGACCATCTGATAGAAGTGGTCGACGAGGAGGTGCTGGAGGATTTCTGCTCGACCCAGGAGGACATCTACTTCGCCGAGAACATGGCCAAGGCCATCAAGTGGTCCGCCAGCAGGAAGATAGTGCAGCTCGATCCCGAGAGCGACGAATCGATCGTCAATGCGACTTTCACGCTCAGGCGCTCGGACGGCTACGAGGTGTACAAGATACGATTCGTCAACCAGACGACGGACGACATCGCAACATCATGCGAATGCCTCGAATGCCGGGAGAAGGGATACTTCTGCCCTCATCAGATGGCCGTCCTCGTCAAGAGCGTCGCCGAGGGATTGTTCGACCTCGAAGACTGGACAGGACCGATGACTTCGGAGGCGGAGGACCTGGTTGTCGCCAACGTGCTGAGGAAGAAGCGCAGGTGAACCTGCCAGACGCTCGGAGGAAGCGACAGATTCAAGAAGCTTTATCTACGCCGATTGGTTTGTGGGAAAAGTCATGGTCCAATACGATTGGCGAGAGGGCGAACCGAAGTGGCAGTCCAAGTGGAATGAGTGGGAGATATACCGCTTCGACCCCGACTCCGACAAGGAGATCTTCAGCATAGACAATCCTCCTAGGTTCGCCTCCGGAAACCTACATCTCGGACACGCCTATGGCTACACTACGATCGACTTCGCCGCGAGGTACAAGCGTCTGAGGGGGTACAACGTCTTCTTCCCCCTATGCTTCGATGTGAACGGCACACCTGTGGAAGTGCGCGTGGAGAAGGTCAAGGGCATCAAGGCCTCCGACGTCCCACGCCAAGAATTCATCAAGATGTGTCACGAGTTCGCGGAGACCTACATAGGCGAGATGAAGAAGCAGTTCGAGATGCTGGGGGAGAGCATGGACCCGAGCATATACTATCAGACAGACGCCGAGTACTATCGCAGGCTCACCCAGGTATCCTTCGTGAAGATGTTCA
>JBFEPA010000092.1:0-4939 GCA_041550275.1 Thermoplasmata archaeon
CGCTCATGTGAACCACTGTACGATGATGCGCGCCTCGCTGGTTAATCCTTATGGCTCGCTGTAATCGCTGCCTCAAACCTTTTTATAGATACCCATCCATCGAGAGACCGTGGACCTCGAAGCCATAGTGAGGAAGTACGCTCTTCAGAACGCGGTCGTCTACGACGGAGAGGCGAGCGTCGGCGCCGTCCTGGGCAAGGTCATGGCAGAGAACCCGGATCTGAGGGCCAGAGCGAAGGAGATCAGCCTCCTGGCGAAGACCATAGTCGCCGACGTGAACGCGTTGCCTCCGGACGAACAGAGACGGAGGTTGGAGGAATTGGCACCGGAACTCCTTGTGAAGGAGACGAAGGCAAAAGACTTCGGCCTGCCGGACCTCGCCAATGTCGCGGGGGAGGTGAGGATGCGTGTCGCCCCGAATCCGTCAGGCCCCCTTCACATAGGGCACAGCCGGATGGCAATCCTGAACGACGAGTTCGTACGCCGATACGGCGGCATCTGCTACAACCGGTTCGAGGACACCGATCCTGCAAGGATCGACCCTTCTGGGTACGACACGATTCCAGCGGATCTTCAGTGGCTCGGCGTCAAGATACATGAGACCATTATCCAGAGCGACCGCTTCGAGCTGTACTACGATGTGTCGAAGCGTATTCTCGAGATGGGAAAGGCTTATGTCTGCACTTGCGAGCCTGTCGAATGGCGAGAGCTGAAGAACGCCAAGAAGCCCTGCCCGCATCGAGAGGAGGAACACACGGAGCAGATGTCAAGGTGGGATAGGATGTTCGACGGCACTTACGGCCAGGAAGAGGCATCCCTGGTCGTGAAGACGGACCTATCCCATCCGAACCCTGCCTTGAGGGACTTCGTCGCTCTCAGGATAGACGAGACGCCTCATCCAAGGACAGGCACAAGATATCGAGTCTATCCTCTCATGAACCTCGCAGTCGCGGTTGACGACCACGAACTGGCATTGACTCATGTCCTCAGGGGGAAAGACCACCTCAACAACACCTATAGACAGCAGTATGTGTTCGACTACCTGGGCTGGCCCAAGCCGACCTATGTACACTACGGCCGCGTCTCCATGGAGGAGGTTCAGCTTTCTACATCCAAGATGTCAGCTGGGATAGCAGAGGGTTTGTATGCCGGCTGGGACGACCCACAGCTCGGGACCCTGGCCGCGCTCAGAAGACGCGGCATCAGTCCGGAGGCGATACGGCGATACTGGGTCGAGACGGGGATAAAGGAGGTGGACATAGAATTCTCTTGGAAGACCCTTTACTCATTCAACAAGGACATAGTTGACGACGACGCAGGGAGATACTTCTTCGTCGACGATCCTGTGAAGCTGCCCTTGAAGGCAGATTCAGCCCTGGTCGCCAACGCTCCTGTACACCCCGACCATCCTGAGCGCGGATCGAGGCGGCTACAAGTGCCCGTAGGTGGCGCCGTGCATCTGAGCAGGTCCGATGTGCCCAACGAGGGTACGAAGGTCCGTCTCAAGGATTTGTGCAACGCAACCTATCGCGGAGGAGCCCTTGAGTACGAGGGCAACGACCTCTCAGTTCTGAAGGAGGGGGTGCGCATAGTACACTGGGTCCCTGAGACCTTCCTGGATGCAGAAGTGCTCATGACGGATGGCAGTGTGAGGAGAGGGCTCTCGGAGACAGGACTGGCTGAAGCGAGCGGCGAAGTCGTCCAGCTTGAAAGATTCGGATTTGTAAGGGTGGAGGAGACTCGCCCCGGGATCAGGTGCGTCTTCGCCCATCGTTGATGAACTCAGATATCCCAGAACGGCACGATATCGCATGAGAGACAGGAGTGGCACATAGTCTTGAACTCGAGAGGCGTAAGCTTGTATTCCTCCAGGATGCGCTTCTGCCCGCGGGCCAAGGTAAGCATCCTGTCTGCCGTGACCGGCACCAGACTCCCGAGCGCATCCTTCAGAGCAGAGGCGTTGCGGTCGTTGACCCTCAGTGCCCTGAGCGTAGCCACAGCTCCCATGTTGGCCAGTACCTTCGTGCCGTAAAGGACGTTCTCATCCGTCTCACCCAAGCCGAAGATGATGTTCGAGCACACCTTGTTCTTGCCGAATACATCACACGCATGGTTGATGGCGTGCAATGTCGCGCCGTAATCCCTCTTCGGACATACCTTGTCGAAGATGTCGGGGTCGGCCGATTCCATGTTTATCTTGATCTCTGTCGCACCAGCCGCCTTGAGGTCGTCAACCTGTCTCGGATGAGTCACATAAGGTTCGATTCCGATTGCCACCGACGGCAGAACAGCCCGTATCCTACCTGTCAACTCGACTATCCTCTCGATAGTCTCATTCTCTGGACCCGGCACTCCGCTGGTCAGCGCGACACCCTGGAAGCCGTCCGTCGAAGCCGCGTCAGTGACCATCGCCAGTATCTTGTCGTCCGTGAGATTCTTCGTTATCTCGTGCTCGAGACGGTGCGTGTTGCAGAACGCACAGCTCAATGCGCACCTGCTGTCGACATTGATGAACGCCTGGAACGGCGCGTGGAGCAATGTAGGCAGCAGCTCGACGTCGTCTGCAACGAGCTCGTCTTCTCGATGTATTCGGATTGTGCCGGAGTCCTGGTCCTGAATCAGCTGGAACTCGCCTTCGGTGCGCGATATCGCCTTCTTCGCCCTTGTACCGCCAAAGGAGAGGACTATCTCCGCAGATCCCGCTCCTGGCCCGGCAGTCGACCTGCTGGTGGGGAATGGCAGTCTGAAATCGCTTGGAATCTGGACAGTGCCGCCTGCGAGCAGCACAGCCTTTGCCCTCGCAACCTCCGGGCTCACTTTCGCTTCCATATGGCACCCTCAGGGGTGTCTTGTATCTCGATGCCTCTTCTGGCGAGTTCCTCTCTTATCCTATCAGCTCTGGAAAAGTCCCTATTGCCCCTAGCCACCGCCCTTGCGGAGAGTAGCTTGCCGACATCAGCGTCCGTCAAGGGGCTTTCCTTTGCGAGAAGTACATCTGTCTCGTCTGCGCCGACGGTTTCGGAGCCTTCCGTGACAACATTGGATTCCTTCGGCTCCGTCATTACGTCGAGTATCGCGTTGAACTTGTCGAAGACTGCAACAATGTTTCGGACGCCCTCGGCGCTGAGTTTCGCTTCGCCTCTAAGCCTGTTTGCCTCACGCGCAAGGTCGTAGATCACGGCGATTGCCTCGCGTGAGTTGAAGTCGTCATCCATTCTCTCCTCGAAGCTCTGCCAGTAGTTCTCACAAATGTCCGAGGCGTCCTCCTCTCCCGAGGCCTTCTCCGTGTGTGCTACGAGCTCCTCATATGCGTTCTGCAGCTTCTCCAACGCCTTCTTCGAGTCTTCTAGCGACTGCTCGTTGTACTCCAGCGGTTGTCTGTAGATGGCATTGAGTATGAAGAACCTGATCACCTGTGGCGAGTACTCCTTCAACAGCTCATCGATAAGGAAGGAGTTCTTCAAGGACTTCGACATCTTCTCCTCGCCTATCGTCACCATGCCGTTGTGCATCCAATACTTGACGAACGGCGCTTCGTTGTAAGTCTCGGACTGCAGGATCTCGTTCTCGTGGTGCGGGAAGATGAGGTCCGTTCCGCCGCCATGTATGTCTATCGTCTTTCCCAGATGCTTCAAGCACATTGCTGAGCACTCGATATGCCAACCTGGCCTTCCCTTGCCCCACGGGCTGTCCCAGGAGACCTCCCCCGGTTTGGCCGCCTTCCACAGCGCGAAGTCCATGGGGTCTCGCTTGTCCTCTCCTGGTTCCTTTCGCGTGCCTGATATCATCTGGTCCAGCGTCTGGCCAGAGAGCTTGCCGTACTCTTTCACGTTCCGCACGATGAAATAGACGGAGCCGCTCGATTCGTATGCCATCCCCTTGTCGACAAGGCCTTCCACCATAGCGATTATCTCAGGTATCGTCTCGCTGGCCTTCGGGTACGCACTCGCCCTGACCACCTTGAGGCTGTCCATGACGGTGAAGTACTCATCTATCATCTGCGCGGAGAGGTCGAGCGGCTCGATCCCAAGCTCATTGCCCCGCGCGATCAGCTTGTCGTCCACATCCGTGAAGTTCGTGATGTGATTGACTTCGTAGCGCTTGTGTCTCAGGTATCGGACGATAACGTCGAAGTTGATGGCAGACCGAGCGTGTCCAAGATGGCTCTTGTCGTATACGGTGACGCCACACACATAGATACTGACCTTGCCCTTCTGCAACGGCTCGAAGGGTTGTTTGCTTCTTGTCAGAGTATTGTAGATCATCAGCGTCATCGCGGGCCCAGCCTCTTATCTCACGAAACGCTATTAATCATTCCCCTTTGCGGGGCAGCTCAGCTCTGCTGACGCATCGCTTGGCTTGGTTGGGGATATTCTCTTCGGTGCTTCTATCCCGAGCTTGCTCTCTATGGCCTCAAGCCTGTACTCCATCTCGGAGAGGCTGTGGCACAGGTCCACAAAAGCATTCACGACCGGGTCTGGCAACTCGTCGTGGTGCAGGTCTATCGTCGTGGTTCCTACGCGCTTCACTATCTTCGCTGGTATCCCCACAACGGTTGAGTTCGGGGGGACGGACTTGACGACTACCGAGCCCGCACCAACACGGACGTTGTCCCCGATGGTTATTGGTCCGAGTATCGTCGCGCCGGCTCCGATCACGACATTGTTGCCTATTGTCGGATGACGCTTCTTCTTCTCGGTGCTCACTCCGCCGAGCGTGACACCTTGGTAGACCGATACGTTGGTGCCGATCTCCGATGTCTCTCCTATCACCACTCCCGTGGCATGATCAATGAAGAAATCCTCTCCTATAGTCGCCCCTGGATGTATGTCTGCTCCTGTCAGGACCCGCGAGGCGTAGTTGATCGCCCTTGCCGTCTTGAATCGCCCCTTTACGTACTGCCTGTGCGCCGATCTGTGGAAGCGTATCGCGTGGAATC
>JBFEPA010000093.1:0-4918 GCA_041550275.1 Thermoplasmata archaeon
GAAGATAGGGTCGCACTACAAGGGATTGTCGGACTTCTCGCTGTACCAGGACGTCGCCTCCGCGCTTGCGCCCATCGCATCGGAGATCGCGGCTTTAGGAGCTCATGTCCAGTTAGACGAGCCGTTCCTCTCACAGGGATACAGGGATCTCAAGGAGCGCGTGGCGTTGCTCGATGAAGTCGTTGCTGGAGTCCCAAGGGAGCGCGCGAGCGTCCATGTCTGCGGCAACATCACGAGGTTTGGCGTTCTCAGCCATCTGATGGATTTGGACAACGTCTCAACGCTGAGCTTCGCGTTCGCGGGAAGACAGGAGAGGCCGAACATCGACCTTCTCAAGAACGGAACCTTTTCAGGGTCCGACAAGAAACTCGGGGCCGGCTGCATCGCGGTCACACCAATGTCAGAGGCCGAGGTAGACTCGCCCGAGGCGGTCAGGGACCTCCTCCAGGACATCATAGGCCGTGTAGGTATTGACTCGATCGCATACGCTCACCCAGATTGTGGTTTGAGGGCAACCACCAAATCGCTTGTGCCTATCATTCTGATGAATCTCCAGGCCGGGGTCGGTCTTCTAGGATAATCCCGGCAGGACGGGTGTTCGCGATGACATCAGTGCTGTTGAGTGCCAGCGAAGCGAGGAAGAACGTCAACTATCTCGCCTCATTGGACTTCATCGTAAGCCTGGGGTTCGGCCTGATATTCCCGCTCTTTCCGGTGTACGCGACGAACCTCGGCGCAGGTGGCCTCGGGGTAGGCATCATCTTCGCGGCGTTCGTCCTAACGAGGGCGCTATTCTCGCCGTTCTTCGGAAACCTGTCGGATCGGATAGGCCGTAAGCGTCTCATACTCATCGGGGGGTTGCTCTACGTCGTCTCCTCCGTCATGTTCACCATCCCGGAGAATTGGCTGGGGCTCGTGTTCGTGAGGGGTTTCCAGGGGGTTGCGAGCGCGATGGTCTGGCCTGTCAGCGAGGCATTAATCATCGACTCAACGCCCAAGGGCGAACGAGGAGCGGCGATGGGCAAGATCGTGATGTCCTCCAACCTGGGATTCGTCATAGGCCCGTTCGCAGGTGGCGGACTCGTCATGCTCGCCCAGGAGCTTCTCGGGTTCTCAGTCATGGACAGCTATCGCTTCCCGTTTTACTTCACTGCCCTCCTTGCGGCGGTTGCCACCATGTTGGTATGGGTATACATCACGGACGCGCGCGCCCCAAACCCACAGAGACACAAGCTGAGTTTCAAGGGCATGTTCAAGCCCGAAGGTGTGGAGAAGAAACGGCTCAGAGACATCAGGGTGTTGTACGCCAACGCCGTCATGGAGGGGTTCGCCTTCTCCAGCATAGGACCGTTGATGGCGCTGTTCCTTCTCTACAGGTTCGAGCTTGGTGCTGAATGGATATCGATACTTGTTGGCATCTCGATGGGCCTTGGCGCGATCGTAGCGCTACCGTCCGGGCGGTTGTCCGACCGGCTCGGGCGAAAGAAGATATTCGTCACAGGCGGGATGATAGCCTTCACGGCCACCCTGCTCATCCCCACAACATGGTCTCTTGTGGTGATCGTTTGCCTTCTAGGCGCGAGGAGCATGGCCTTCCAGGTGGCCAGCCCAGCACTGAGGGCACTGCAGGCGGACATCGTGCCCGAGAACATGAGGGGAAGGTTGATAGGCGTTCTCGAATCCATGTTCGCTATGGGCGCAGTCATCGGCGCGCCGCTGGGCGGGTTGATGTTGGACGTGTTCTACGATGTGGATATCGGCTTGCCGTTGGGCATAGACGGGACGATAGTGCCGTTCGCTGCATCGGGATTGCTCGGCATAGCTGCCGTCACACTCGTCTGGAAGTATGTCACCGAGACCATCCATAGTAAGCCCGCGCGCGGGGCCCGTCTTGCGAAGAAGCGTTGATGGACAAGCCGCTGCATGTGACAGTGACTCTTATATATTGCAGTCATGGTTCGTTTGGCTGCATGGGTGGTTCCCTTACAGTCTCTGAACGTATACTGTATCATCTACAGTCATTCACTAAGTACGAGGACAAGTACGAGGTGCCGTTTCATCTGACGCAGGATGGAATATCTCAGTCATGCACCATCTCGCGGGCACATGCAGCCATCGAGTTGAAGAAGCTCAAGGCGTCAGGGCTGGTGGAGGAGCGGCTCTCACATGTCCGGAGAGGCAAGACCAGGAGGAAGGTCTACCTCCTGACGCATGACGGCAAGGCTCGTGCGGTGGCGATTCATCAGTACGTCAAGGACAACGAGATCGACACTCAGGTCGACTCGACCAAGGTCTCATCGGATGCCCTCCCCGTGCGGGGAAGAAAGGCATGTAGGTCGTCCCCGCTGCCTTCTCTGAAGTACTTCTTCGGCAGGCAGAGGGAGTTGGGTGCGCTCGAAAAGGCGTTTCAGAATCCGGATCGAAGATTGTTGGTTGTGAGAGGCATCGCAGGCATAGGCAAGACTACGCTAGTTGTGAAGGCACTGTCCGAATCCTCTGGTCAGAGGATCTTCTGGTACGCTTTGAAGCCTTGGGACATGCCGAGGAACTTGGCGGACTCCCTTGGAGCCTTCTTCGCAGAGAATGGCAGCAAGCGCTTGGAAGCATATCTAGCCTCGGGGGCGTTCGAGCTGGGAGAGATGAGCTACCTCCTTAAGGACACGCTAACGGAGAACGGCTACATATTTGCCTTCGACGACGCAGACGCGTCTGAGGGGATACAGGAGTTCCTGCGTATGTTCTGGCACAGCTGCGCCGCTGGTAAGATGATCGTCACCACTGAAGCGGATGTTGGATTCTACGACAAGTCGGAGGTCGTCGCGAGAGGCGAGGTCGCAGAGTTCGAGCTGGGCGGCCTCGAGGTAGCGGCTGCGATGGAATTGCTGAAAGAGAGAGGCATAGGTGATCGCATGGGCAGAAGCCTCGTGAGCATGGTGAACGGCCATCCTCTCTCGTTGGAGATGGTAACAGAGTCGACGCCCAAGGAGGCGAAGTACCAGCTATCGCGGTTCTTCGAGGAGCGGTTCTACGACGGGCTGCCCACTGAGCAAAAATCCTTGCTCCAGCTCGCGTCGGTCTTCCAGGCACCGTTCCCAGCAGAGGCGATACCCCGCGGCCTACGCGGCGTAAGGCGTGGGTCGATGCTCAGGGAGGTCGCCCCTGGCAAGTTCGAGATACATGCCTCGATACGTGAGTTCGTCTACCGACATATGACGGCCGAAGACAGGCGCAGGTGGCATAGCATCGCAGCCGACTACTACCTCAGGTCGGAGGAGCCACACGACCGGCTCCTGCACCTGCTCGAGGCGAATAGGGGCCTGGAAGCGGAGATGCTGATGGTACGCCTCGGAGATGAGCTGCTAGAAGGCTGCAACGTGATGAGTCTTTGGCATCTGCTCGAAGGGTACGAGCCCTCGAGGGCGAGGTACCGACCAGGTGTGATGCTCATGCAGTCTCGGCTTGCCTCCCTCATGGGCGATTACGATGCTGCCTGGCGAATACTCGAGAAGGTGTCTCGTGAGGAGGACGGCCTTCGCGCCGAGGCACTCATCGATATGGGCATGATACTCAGCGACCGCGGTGAGCTGGAGGAGGCGAAGAGCCTGCTATCCGACGCTCTGTCGCAAGCTGGAGAGGACACCCAGCTCAGAGCGAAGGCGCTCAGAGGGCTTGGCGTGGTGGAGTTCAGGATGGGCGACCACGCGAAGGCAGAGGACCTCCTTGGCAGGAGCGCGCAGGATTCACTATCCGCGATGGATCGCAAGGGCATGCTGAAAGCTCACCTCGAGCTGGGAAGCGTGTTGATCGGCCTCGGAGAACACGAGAAGGCGATCGAGCACTTCTCGAAGTGTGCCGCAGGTTTTGGCCCGGTCGACCTTGCGCGCGCATACGCGAAGATGGGAGACGCGTGCATAAATCTGAAGAGGGTCGACGACGCGCGTTCATATCTCGAGAACGCCGTCCGTCTGTCGACGGACACCGGCCAGCCAAGAATGCGGGCGAACGCCTTGATGTCCCTGGCAGAGGTGCTAATCAGATCAGGCGAACTGGCGATTGCGAAGGAGCGGTGTTTCGAGGCCCTGGAGGTGTTCGCGGAGCTCGACGATCCGATCGGCGTATCGTCTGCCTACTCTCGACTCGGGGTCGTTGAGAAAGCCTCCGGGAACGCGGAGATGTGCGAGGAGTATGTTGTCGAGAGCGTGAAGGCACTCGAGGGCACAGGAGCGCAGAGGGCACTTGCAGAGAGGAAGGTGGCGCTAGGTGTGTTCCTGGCTGAGTGCGGACAGCACGAGCGCGCCGTCGACATGCTCAAGGAATCGATGGACTTGTCAGAGTCAATATCGGCGGGCGACATCACATCAGCGGCAGACGCTGAGATCAGGAGAATAACTCGCCCGCAGGGTCAGTGACAGAGCCGTCAGATCTGCGGCACCTTCTTCAGCCAGTCGATGTCCGATATGTAGATATCCCTTATGTCGCTGAGATTCCAGACGGGCATCGCCAGCCGCTCCAATCCGAAGCCCCATGCCAGCACCGGCTCGTGAACGCCCAAGGGCTCCGTGACCTCGGGCCTGAATATGCCAGCTCCTCCCAGCTCCATCCATTGGTCGTTGAAGAATATCTCCACGTCCAGGGACGGCTCTGTGTACGGGTAGTAGGACGGTCTGATGCGTATCTTCGGTATTCCCATGCGCTTGTAGAACTCCTTCAGGAGCGTGCAGAGCATGTCGAAGTTCGCTCCTTCCTCGCACACAATGCCCTCTATCTGAAAGAACTCAGGCAGATGTGTCGAGTCCATGGCCTCATTCCTGAAGACCCTGCCTATCGAGAAGACTTTGAACGGCAGGCTTGGGTCTTTGGATATTCTTCGGATGGTGTTCACCGTGGTGTGTGTGCGCAGGAGAGTTCTCTGCGCCTC
>JBFEPA010000094.1:0-4874 GCA_041550275.1 Thermoplasmata archaeon
CGCTATGGATGATCCGAGGATGTGGCCCGCGTTCTGGAGTGTGAGCCTGACATCCGGAGATATGTCGGTCGTCTCGCCGTACTTCAGCGGTATGCAATGTACGACCGCGTCCCTGATATGGGAGGACTCGTACGGTGCCTTCTTGCCCTCACCTGCAGCCACCTTGATGTAGTCTAGCTGGAGGAGTGACATCAGGTCCCTCGTCGGCGGAGTGCAGTATATCGGGCCGTCGTACTCGTACTTGTACAGAACTGGCACGAGCCCGGAATGGTCCAGATGAGCGTGGGTTATCACGACCGCGTCGAGGGTGTCAAGAGGGAACAGCTCAGGGGCGCTCAGGTACGGGGACGAACCGTTGTCGTCGGCGGATACCGCGACGCCACAGTCTATCAGTACCTTGCTCTCCCGTGTGGACAGCAGCGAAGCGCTCCTTCCGACCTCCCTGAAGCCTCCCAAGGCGGTCACTCTGAGCCAGGTCTCATCGTTCATCCGCTGGCGCATCAGCCGACGGCCGACCTTCCTGAGGAAGTCCTTTCTCTCGTCCTGCACCTTCCTGAGGTAGTTTCTTATCTCACTGACCGTTTTGGAAGGTATCGGAGGCGCTCTGACCACCTTCGGAGCCCAGCCTATCTCCTTCTTGATCTCGTTCAGGATGGCCCCATGCTTTCCTATCACAAGGCCAGGGGATATCGCCTCTATGGTGACCTCCCCTGTGTCGTCCTCGAAGTAGATGTTGGTTATCTTCGCCTCGTCTGGTATGATCCTGCGAATCTGCTCCTCTGCGTTCGCAGGGTCTGCCAGCATCGAAGGGTCAGGCCTTATCGCCACACGGCGCCGAAGGGACTGTGCCAGCTGTCTAACGAGGTCGTTGTTCTTGGCGAACTCATCCAGGTTCTTTGTGTAGATGACTATCTCTGGACCCTCGAAGTCTACCTCCGTGACCTCTATGTGCGAAGGTATGGTCTTCTTCACGGCTTCTCTAGCGTCTTCTAGAACCTTCTCTACGCCCATTGGCTTCACTCAACTCGATGAACAGGCTAACGTTATCTGCGTGATTGCGCGCTATCGTTGGTGACCGAATCTAAGAACATCTCAAGACGAGAGCTTCATCTTGGCGTGTCTCTTGTGGATCTCCTTCTCGTCCACGAAGGTGAATCCGTCCCTCGTGATTGATGCAATGGACATGCCATCTCCAGACGCCGAATCGCGCTTCATTGCCGCGTTCAACGACCGGATGGCCAGGTCGATTCCGTCATTCACCGACAGCCCTTTCTGGAAATGGTCCTCAAGAACACCGTACACGTACGGCGAGCCGGAGCCAGTCGTGACATACTCGTCAGGGATCGCCCCTCCGACCATGTCCAGCGCGTAGACGTGTCCAGCGTCCTTGTCCACTCCGCCCAGTATTAGTCCTACCCAGTATGGGTAGAATCTGCTTCCTGCGAGTATGTTCGACGTCAAGGTGGCCGCAGACCTCACAGTCATCTGCTGTCCCCTCTTCAACTTGTACAGCTCTACCTCGGCGGTGATATACCTCGCCAAGGACTGGGCGTCTCCGACGACACCTGCCACAGCAAGCCCCAGGTTGCCATCTATCTTGAACAGCTTCTGGGTGGTCTTGTGAGCAATCAAAGTTCCCATGGTCGCCCGCATCTCGGTCGCCATGACGACTCCGTCTTCACACACGATGCCTATCGTGGTCGTGCCCTTCTTTACTTCCTCATTCGTGGTCATGAAATGACACCATCGGCGAAAACCTGTAAGCTAAAATACGATTCGAAGTATGACGGTGCCAGTATATAACAGTTTGTCCGTGCGCAGAGGCCCTGCCAGATGTCATAGGCAAGTTTTATGGCGCATGATTGACAATTGAATCGTCGAGATGGGTAGCCTATAAGTCCCCTCCAAGTAAAGCACGCAGGCCGGAACTCGGTCACTGTGCTCCAAAAACAAGATGCAGGATGGGCCTGGCGCCAGGAACTCGATTGCCTGCCCATCTCACCCTTCGTATTCCGAACGACAACATCAATTATCGGTTGCGCGATAACAGGTTCGACAGGTGGAGTGGCGAGATGAAGATACTGATCGTGGACGACTCCGAAGCCTTCAGAAGAGTGCTCACCGAGCTGTTGGTGAGGGCAGGCTTCCACGAAGTGACCGAGGCCGGCAACTCCAAGGAGGCGTTGGCTGCGTTCGAGAAGACGCGCCCGAAGTTCACGTTCGTAGATATGATACTCCCAGACAGATCAGGCGTCGAGCTGACCAAGGAGATACTTGCGATGAGCCCGGACGCGGTCGTCATCGCGATGAGCTCCATAATCAACAAGAAGATGATCCAGCAGAGTCTCGAGGCTGGGGCGAAGGATTTTCTGCTCAAGCCAACGAACGAGATCGCCCTCAGCTCAGTGATCACGATGTGGAGTGAGTAGATGAACCTCTTCTTCAAGAAGAGCAAGTCGAGACCCAGCGGAAAGGCGCCTCGCTTGTCCGTCTCCAGGAAGTACGACTTGAAGGCAGGGAGGTCATACATCGTTCAGGAATCGCCTCCACACATCAGCTTCGACGCTTTCGTCAACATCATCTCGACCCACTCTGGCAGCGGAACCGGCAAGACGACAGGTTTGGCGGTCACGCGTCAGCATCCTGAGATCGTCCGAGAGAAGTACGGGATGGAAGACACGGCGGTATACTGGCTCGCCCCTCGAGCTGGCGACAAGGTCATATCTCCAACGAACCTGGGCATACTATCACACATGCTGGTCAAGTTCGCAGAGGACACGAGCGACGGCATCATACTCCTGGACGGGATCGAGTATCTCGTCTCCAACAACGATTTCAACAAGGTACTCCGAATGGTTGACCAGGTAAACGACCACATCACTCAGAGCGACTGCAGGCTTATACTGCCAGTCGATCCCCGCGCCTTCGACCAGAAGGAGCTGGCCCTCCTCATGAGGAACATGGAAAAGCTCGCATAAGGATGCGCTTGATTACTACACAGTCGCGAGCACAACTGCGGACAGTATCAGCATCGCGACCAGCGTGCATGAGCCCGCGGAGTGCGCTAGTCCGCCGACCCTCCGTCGGTCGCCTATTCCCCACGCGAAGTACGCAACTATAACGTTTATCTCGATCAGGAACGCGGCCAGCGTGACGAACAGCTCCCTCGGCGCTAGACCGCCCGCGCCGTCCCCTATCGATGACAGCGAGACGTAGATGGTGTGTGTCACGCCAAGCATTATCGGCGCGAGCGCATAGGTCGTCAGCCGCATCATGGATAACGTGGGTTTGAGCCTCCTTCTGAGGACCGCCTCGAGCTCAGCTACGTCCCTCACGTATCCTGCGAGATCCATGGAGAGCATCCCCGCCTGGGCCTCGTCTTTCGCCGCTGCCAGCATTACGACCTCTAATGCCCTCTCCTCGTTGGACCACTCGTCCCACGGATGATGTCCGTCGCTTGGGATGAGGGAGTCATCATCAGTCGGACGCCTCTGAGATGGGTCGTATTGAATTGGGCGCGATGCGTACAAGGCCGCCTCCAGGTTCTCACCATCGACCATCCTGGCGCCCGCGCTGAACAGGAGGTCTTCCAGATGCTCTCTTCTGCCTCGGGTGGTTTGCGGCGCCGCACGTGACCCGTAGACCGTTAGCAAGGCCAATGCGGGCACCGACGCTGAGAGCACACACGAGACGTATTCTGCCGGGCCTTCTAGGAGCGTGACTGACGCCGCTACAAGCGCTACCGAGCTGAGCGTAACGATGCTGACCTCCATGGCGACCCTATAGCTTCTCGTGTCGAGATTTGCGACCGTCCGCTTCTTGGTGATCGCCATCGGATGTTTGGAGACCGCATCCAGAGCAACGACCAGGGCTACGGCGGGGAAGACCACATTCATGATCACGACGGTCTGGAGCAGTATTCCGGTGGTTGACGCCTCAACGGACGCTGCCTGCATCGAGTCCCCGGACCAGATGTCCCATGACAGCATCGGAAGGAATGACCCGACCATCAGGGGCAGAAGTATGCCAATCCCAAAGAGAACCATGCTCGGAACCGACAGCGAGAGCGCATACTCCTCTATGCGACCCTTCGCTCCGGTAACCAGCGCCTCGCTCGCCCGGTCAAGCGCCCTCCTCCTGCCTGCGTCAGTAGCCTCGCATGATGCCGTTATCATCGCCCTGATGGCTGGCTTGAGCTCGTCACAGAATCCTGCCCATCTTCTCGCGATGTTGTGAAGCGCCTCTTCAAATGTGGAGTTCACACCAGATATCACCGACCATATGCTCTCCCGCAGCTCTGCAGCGAACTCCGAGTTGCGCTTCGCCACGAGCGTCATAGCCTTCGGCAGTGACGGCTCATGCCTGAGGCTCATGATCATCAGGGTCAAGTCGTTGGTCGCGGCCCGAGCAATGAGCGAACCCTTCCTGGCTGCGAGTGCTCTTGGGTATGATAGGAAAGCTTCCTTGGCCAGAACTGGGACGGCGATTGCAAGAAATGCTGACACCACCAGGAGGTCCAAGTGCCGGACCATCGTGGCTAGCAGCATGGACGCAACGAAGGGGGCAGCAGCCGTCACGGCGATGCCCCTTGCTGCTGACAGCATGGTCTCGGCATCCATCGGGATCGACGCCCTGGCGATGTCCTCCGACAGATTGCGGAGGCGCTCAGCGCCAGCGCTTGGGGCTGCACATTTCGTGTCCGCGCGCTGCGCCCTCCTAGCAGGGTGCGGGAGACGTCTGTTCAACGAGGCGAGACTATTGCAGACCTGCAGGAACAGCCGATGATCCCGCCTATGGTTTGCCGACTCGTGCCTCATTCGAAACCATCCATTGCTTCAACCCCGCCTCAGGCGAAGCGGCGCCGAGGAGGTGCC
>JBFEPA010000095.1:0-4858 GCA_041550275.1 Thermoplasmata archaeon
AGTTCACGCCGTTTACATCGCCATGCCCAGCTCGCCGATGCGCGGGAGATACCGTAATATACGGTGCAATCGGTAGTCGGTCATCGTGCATCCACCAGATATCTCCGGGCCGGACGGGCTGCGCGACGAGATGTGCCAACGATGCGGCGCCTGGATTCCTGCACGCGGGTCATACTGCCCGATGTGCGGGGCACTCAGACCGTCTCTGGCGGGGCCACAGCAGCAATGGGCACCAGCAACTATCTATCGGCAACCGTACGCCCAAGGATATCGCGCTCGCCCGGCAAAGCCGCGTATGCAATGGCGCACCGCGATACGCACAGTGTCCGCATGGTTCATGCTCAGTTTCGTCGCCTATCTCTTGCTATGCCTCGCAGCGCTGGTCTACGGCGTCGGAATCGTCGGGCCGGAGATCGGCGATCACTCTTACACACTCTATGTTGCGTTCTTGGGGCTCGTTTCGCTTGTGACAATCTCTGGCGGCTTCCTGCACGCTTGGTACATATTTCTGGTCGCTGCAATCATCGCATCTGCCTTATGGCTCTTCCTGAGGAGCCTTCGAAAATTCTTCAACGAGGCCTCGTTCAATGGGAAGGCCCGGAGTCACAGCCCGCTCTTCGACCTGTGTGCCCTCATGTTCGCCGTACTGTTCGTGAACACCATAATCGTGGTCTTCCTGACGGTAACTGGGGACGCGCCATCCAGCCCCGTGGAAGAGATGGATGATTGGGAGCTGCTATTCATCCTCGCGAACGCGTCGGTGTGGGAGGAGATCATCGCGCGTGTCCTCCTCATTGGCCTGCCCCTTCTGGCTGTGGATTTGGCGCGGCGACGCGGCCTCCAACCGGTGCACAGGTATGTGCTTGGAGGAGAGATCCGGATTGGGTGGACTCAGGTAACACTCGTGCTCATCTCCGCTGCCGTGTTCGGCTTCGCACATTTCGAGGGATGGGGCTCATGGAAGGTGTTCCCAGCAGCCGTTGCAGGCGTTGCGTTTGGGTACATGTTCCTGAGGCACGGTCTCGCCTCCGCAATCATGTTGCACTTCTCGTTTGACTACCTCTCTATGCCGCTCACGCTGTTCGAGGGCTCCTCATTGACCATCGTGGTCGGGCTGGGCCTCCTTCTCTGGATAGGCCTTGGCTTAGGGTTCACAGTCTATTTCACCATAAGAATCGTCGAGTTCATCACGGGCCAGAAGTATCTGGACGAGCCCGTGCCATCGCCCGCCGGACAGGGGGTCTCTCAGTCTCCGCTCATAGCCGCGGCTCAAGGACAATATCAAGATGGTGTCCAGTGGCACCCAACTGCGGGCGTGGGGCATGGATTCTTCGTCTGCCCGAGCTGTGGCTCTGGAGAAGCGCGTTGGCGCGATGGGGGGTTGCAGTGTCTACGATGTGGCAGACAGTTCAAGTAGCCGGGTAAGTCTCTCCTTGCTGCCCACTGCACTCGCCATGTCTGTCGATTCGATTATGTAATTCCCGCGATAGCCGCCGCGCTCTATCGGCTGGATCACCGCCGCGATGTCCGCGGTGCCGTCATCAATCGCATTGTGCTGGTCCCACGTGCCGTCGTTGTTGTGCAGATGCACGTTTCTGAAGAGTGAGATGTGCTCCATGAAGGCGCCCACCTGTCCGGCGGTATTGGCGTGGCCCACATCGAAGCACACGCCGACTGAGGAGGGCGTGACTACTTCAATCAGTTCCTTCGCGGTGGTGCACGTGCCGTTGATTCCCACTGGCAGGTTCTCGATTGCCAGTTCGACAGAGTGGTCTGCGGCAACGGGTACGAGCTCCGCGAGCGATCGTTTGGTCTGCTCGACGACATTGTCCTTGTTAAGGAAGGCTATGCCCTGCACGAATCCGGGATGCACGGTGATGAGGCGCACGCCGACCTCGTTGCAGACGGCGATCGCATCAGTTATCTCCTTCACCGCCACCGCCCTCATAGGCTCGTAGACGCTTCCGATGTTCACATCGCTTATCGGTGCGTGGAACTGAAGGCGAAGGTCGTATGAATCCACCGCATGCTTCATCGCATCCTTCGCGACGTCGAGCCGGTGCTCGCCTTCTATGAGCACCTCCCACAGGCGGAAGTGCTTCGAAACCTGCTCTATACACTCCTCAAACGGCGAGAAACACATAGTGACGCAGGCGAAACCGATCACGTTGCGTCCTCCTTGAAAGACGGTGCTATGGTGGATATCACGCCGGCTATGTTCTCTGAACGGATTGTGACGATTATATCGCCGAGAGGATGGGTTTCTTCGGAGAAGGACAATTTGCCCACTGTGGCTACTTGCTTGTTCAGCCTGAAGGTTGTCGTATTCCCGTCGACCCCTCTAAGAAGTATCTTCCTAGCAGCGGCTCTGATCTTTTGTTTCGCGAGCTGCTCCATAAAAGCCTCGATACTGCGGGAGTGCCCGACGAGGTGATCTTCACCCTCGACGACAGCGTCCGGAAAGAACCTGCCGATTGCGGCGACGACCTTTGCCTTGTCCTCCGTTGGGAACACGTCGGCGGCGAGCTGGATGTCGCACATGGCCAAACGATGCCTGAAAAGCTATTTAAACTCGCCCGCGATAGATTCGGCGAAGATGAAGAAAGGCATTCTTAACATGTTTGGGGAGAAAGGCATCCTGCTCGACCCGAAGGCCATCGATGTCCTGATGGGATTGAGTGACGCTGAGGGGTGTGCCAAGCGGATAATCGGCGACTCGGAGAACCGACCGCTTGTGCTGACCGAAGAGGACATCGCAAGGTACGCGTGTGCGGGAGTGGAGACAACCGCGAAGACTGAGACGGCGCGACAGACGCAAGACGGAGTGAATGCATCGCGCGAGAGGGACGGCCGAGGGGCGTCGCCACCGCAAGGTGTGAAGGTCATCAAGGACATCACCGGCAACTCGACCTGCGTCGGCAACGTGATCGACTTCGCCAAGCTCTTCAAAGACCGCTATTCGGCGCTGCGTAAGATGCTGTCCAAGAGACGCGAGCTTGCGGGGATGATGCCCATCGCAAGGGCGCGCAAGCTCGAGCGAGATCTCAGGTTCGCGGGCATTGTCAACGACTCTCGATCGACGAAGAACGGCCACACAATCATCGAGATGGAGGACGAAACTGACAAGGTGCAGGTGCTCGTCCTGAAGGGCTCCATCAGGGATAACGAGGCCATCTTCAAGGATGAGGTGCTGGGCATCATCGGTGCTGCAAGCAAGGACGGTGAGCTAGTCATCGCCAAGGACATCATCCGGCCCGATGTGCCTCTCACCAGCGGGATGACGCCTAATGGGTCAGAGTCGATTGTTGCGTTCGTGTCTGACATACACATAGGCAGCAACACCTTCCTTGACAAGGATTGGGCGAGGTTCATCTCGTGGCTCGGCAAAGATCCGGTCGCGAAAGACATACGCTACCTTGTCATGCCTGGCGACCTTGTCGACGGCATCGGGATATATCCAGGACAGGAAGACGAGCTCCGTATAGACGATGTGTACGCTCAATACGCCGCACTTGCAGAGATCGTCAAAGACTTCCCCGATTGGATAGAGGTCGTGATGATGCCTGGGAACCACGATGCGGTCCGACTCGCAGAGCCTCAGCCTGCGCTGTCGGACGATATCACCGACATGTTCGACTCAGCAGTCCGGTTCGTCGGCAACCCCTGCTATATGGAGATCGAGGGGAGAACCATCCTTGCATATCACGGGAAGAGCATAGACGACTTCAATTCGGGCGCACGCCATCTCAACTACACGAACCCCCAGGAGGCGATGAAGGAGATGTTGAGGAGGAGGCATCTCGCCCCCGTATATGGCGAGAAGACGCCCCTGGCACCTGAGCAGAAAGACTACCTCGTCATAGACATAATCCCCGACATCTTCGTGACGGGGCACGTCCACGTGTGCAAGCTGGACGAGTACAGGGGGATCAAACTCATCAACGCCTCTGCGTGGCAGTCGCAGACGCCGTTCCAGCGAATGCACAACCAGGTGCCCGACCCCTCAAAGGTGCCCATGGTGCACCTCGGAACGGGGGAATGTTGGGTCGAGTCGTTCTCGGCATGACCGGTTAGCCGAGGATGTTCTCAATGATGTAGTAGAATCCTATCGCCATAAGCAGCAAGCTGAACCAGAAGGCGGCCCATACTACCCAGAGAAGCTTCGACCTGTCCCTGAGCAGCTCCTCGATCTTCACAGGGTCACGCCTCTGACTCGCTCGCGGTCTTCTTCTTGATCTTCTTCAGCCTGAAGATGTTGTCCCGCTCCATCTCCTCAAGACGGAAACGTATGAACCGTTCTATCTCTTCGAGTTCGGGCAGCATCTTGAATTCCAGTGCGTTGACTCTCCGCTTCGTCCTCTCTATCTCGTCCAGCAGCTTCTTCATGGTCGTCTCGAGCTCGGCCGCCTTCACGACCGTCTCCACCAAACGCTCGTAAGCGTCCGCGGCCTCGTCTATGCGCGGTGATGTGCCTATGATGCCGTAGCCCCGCTCGTCGAGCGGGGCGACTATGCGCGACGACGTTATCTCCGGAACGACAACGCCCATAAGGTTGCGTATCTTGAGCTGTATCTCCGGATGGATTGTGAGGGCGTACGCGGCCGAACGAACTGCTATGGCGCCGTCCACAGCGTTTGCCACGGCGATCTTCTCCGACGCGTCCCTGTACTGTTTGGCTATCTCCGTTCTAAGGTCTTTTGCTCTGTCCAGTATCTCAAAGAACTCGAGTATGAGGCCGTCCCGCTTCAGCTTCAGTATCTTGTGGCCGTTCTTGGTCAGCCTGATCTTCTTGGTGACTTCGAGCAGCTCTGAGCGGGTCGGTTGGACTTCTCTTATCGGCATCCTACCTCACTTCTTC
>JBFEPA010000096.1:0-4843 GCA_041550275.1 Thermoplasmata archaeon
CCGAGAAAATGGTCTATCACGAGGCGATACGGGACGCTGTCGCGGATGTCTGTGACCTCTGTCTTGGGATCGTAGCCCTTCGGGAAGTAGCCTATCTGGTTCAGGAACAGTATGGCTACCTCCTCGATGTCGGACAGGGGTGTCAGCGGCGTGTTGTTGACCACATTAAGCTCGAAGCTCATGATTTTCTGCATCGAGTATAGAAGAATTAAGCCTTGTGCTCCACTCCCGTGCCCGAGCGCTCGCGCATCATAGTCTTCTCGAACTCGGCGTCTAGCACCTGCAGCACCTGCCCGCGTATCGATATGAAATCGGGGCTCATCCTGTCGCGTGGACGTGAGAGATCAACCGTTATGGACTCCTTCACTTTCCCTGGCCTGGCGGTCATCAGCACAATCCGGTCAGCGAGGAACACTGCCTCGTCCACCGAATGCGTCACGAACAACACGGTCTTCTTGGTCGCAGACCATATCCTCAGAAGCTCCTTCTGCATGAGATTCCTGGTCTGTGCGTCCAAGGCGCCGAACGGCTCGTCCATCAGAAGCACTGCCGGGTCGTTCGCAAGCGCCCTGGCGATGCCGACGCGCTGTTTCATGCCGCCCGAGAGCTGCTGTGGATGGGCGTCCTCGAACCCCTCGAGGTTCACGAGATCGACGTACTTTGACGACGCGGCCTGCCTCTCGCTGGCAGACATCTTCTTGACCTCCAGGCCGAACTCGATGTTCCTTCGGACGGTGCGCCATGGGAAGAGTGCAAATTCCTGAAACACCACTCCTCTGTCCGGCCCTGCACCGGACACTTCCTTGCCGTTCACGGATACATGTCCGCCGCTCTTCGTCTCCAGGCCCGCCACGATCCTCAGGACTGTCGTCTTCCCGCAGCCGGACGGCCCAAGCAGACAGACGAACTCGCCGTCTGCTAGGTCAAGGCTGAAGTCCTTGAGCGCAACGATCTCCCCCTTGTCCTGCTTGAACACCTTGAGGAGCCGTTCCATCCGAATGTTTACCTCATTCCCATCCAAACGTACAACCTCCTCTCAATCTGGCTGGCGACACCTGTTGTCAGAATCCCCAGCAGGGCGATCACCGCTATCCCAGCAAAGACGTAATCGTAGAGCCCGAACTCGTTCATGGCCCATATGTAATAGCCTACTCCACCGCCGTATTGGCCGACCATCTCCGCAGCAACGATGCACATCCAACCGATGCCAAGGCCGACCTTGATCCCCGTCATTAGATACGGAGTCGTGAAGGGCAGAATTACCTTGAAGAAGATGTCCTGTCTTCCCGCACCCAGCGTCTTGGCTGCGTCTATCAGAAGCGGGTCCACTCGCCTAACGCCGAGCATGACGTTGAACAGTACCGGGAAGAATATGCCTAGGAAGACTATCGCCACCGGACCCCACATGTGGCCGAGGACTACGAGGAATATCGGTATCCACGCCAGCGGAGGTATCGGCCTGAATATCTCGACGATGGGCATCCCGACACCTTCCGCGGTCCGATAACTCCCCATCAGCAGCCCTGCCGGGAGCGCGATGGCAAACGCAATCGTGAAGCCGAGGAATATCCTCTTGAGGCTGGCGATGATGTGATCCATCATCAACAGGCCCGTGGGGTCTGTCGTCACAAACGAATCGAGGAATGCTTCCGCCACCTCCCCAGGGTAGGGTATGTAAGCTGCGTATCCAAGGTCGTTTGCGTTGAGGTACCATGAATACGCGTGCCATGCGCACATAAACGCGCCGATTGAGAGTGTGCCAAGGAGCACGCGCCTCCAATTGTGGCTTACGACCTCATGTACCAACCGAACCGTCGAGCTCATGCCTTCTCCACAACCTGAATTGCAGGAAACGGGAATAGTTGTTTGGAATGAAGATCAAGACTTGATCGTCAATTCCATGCCCTCCCATTGAAGAGCCATCTTAAGGAGCAGGAACTGTATGGAACTCTCGCCGGGTGTGGCGATCGTCTTTCCTGCGAGGCCTTTGATATCTGTGATTCCTGAGCCCGTCTCCACCACAATGGCGCTGCCCTCGGTGTTTGCCTGGGCGACGATTGTGGTGTCAATATTAGCGTTCAAATGCTTCAGGATCGCAGGCGGACTCCCGAGGTAGCCGATGTCGACATATCCTCCGGCGAAGGCGTCCATGACAGCGCCTCCGTTGGCGAACGGCGCACCGATTGCATCCTCTACGTTCAGGCCATACTGCTCGAGCATGCTCTTGTCATCGCCGAGGATCTCAGTGCTACGAGCCACTGCCTGAGCCAGCTGGTGGATGTCTCCCAGAAGATAGCCAAGGCGTATGGGGTCTTCTGCGTTCAGTATCGTGGCGCTCGGCTCGACCGACTCGGCCGCGTCGAGGTAATCCTTATCGACATACTTGCCGATGAAGTCAGTGACGCTCTCGTAGCCGCCATCCGTTATCTTCTCCTCCGGCACGACGCCTATGTCGATATACATCTCCGTGAAGTTCACCAAAGCGCTCGAGAACTGCGCGCCCATGGTATAGCTGAATTTCAGATGCTGCAACGCCTCCTCGACGACAGATTCGTTCCTCAATGTGAAGTCCACGGCGATGTCCTTCAAGAGATCGTAATCGGCGCTCTCCTTGTCGGCCAACGCCGCGTTGATCCAGTCCGTCGCGTCCATGTGCGCCTTCATGAAGCGGATGGCATAATCCTGTCCGTCCGCATCGGACACGAACGGGTTGTGCACAGCCACCACGCAACATGGGTGGTTGGGAACTATCTCCTCGGACCATTTCAGAACAGTGCCAACGCCGCCGACGACGGAATCGGACACGAATGGCTCCCATGCGATGTAGCCATCGATCTGGCCCCCTGCTAGTGTGCCCTTCATGTTTGCAGGTGCCTCCACCGTGTAATAGACAACATTCGTCCGGTCGTCTCCCTTGCCAAGGTCGAACACGACGTAGGCGGCGAAAAGGCCGACGACGATTGCGGCTGCCACGACTACTGCGAGTATCTTGGTCGTCTTCTGCATCGTAACATCTCTGGTAGTCGGTTATCTAGAGGCGCATAATAAGTCTTGCCACAAAACTGCCCTTTTGATTGCACAATTGTATAAATAGTGACGGCTTCATTTGCCTATTGAGGGCAATTTCATGGACAACCGAGGCAAATTGCTGAAGGCGGCTGCCCAATCGGACAAGGATTTCAGCAGGACCCTGAGACAGGTCTTGGCAGAGCTGGACATGACGATTAAGGATTTCGGAGCGAGATCGGGCATATCCCCCAGCACGCTCTACAAGATAATCGGTGGCGAACGCTCACCCAGCCTGGACATCCTCAGGAACATCCTTGCAGCCATAGGCAGCATCGAGAGGGGTGGGCAGGGTGACTTCATTGCAGTCATAGCGGCCAGGCATGTGTTGGCCGACGTCGTGGAACGGTCGATCGTCATAGATGGGAAGGAGATCCTGACCATCGAGTACCCGGCGACGACCCTGGAGGATGCGATTGTCGCTTCCGTCCGTGCTGAGCGAGACGGTGCTAGAGCCATAGTCTGCGCTCCCATCGTCAGTGCAACGATAGAGCGCGTCGTCGATATCCCCATAGCGACCATAATGCCAAGGGACAGCGTCACTGAGGCGATAAGGCTGGCAGCGAAGAAATCGGAGATCTGATTAGTTCAGCTTCTCGGTCTTAACGCTGAGGTCCAATCCGACCCTTATCAGTGAGCCGTTCTCCACCTGGATTGCGCCATTGTTGTCATCAGAGCAGGATTCCTGATAGACCACGATGCGGTCGTCCCCGGCGATGTACTTCAGATTGTAGTAGTCGCCATCTCGCCCCTCCGCGTACTCTCGGTATCCGTACAGGTGTCTGCCATCGGACACGAGGAAGACGAGGCCTGTGAACTCGTGTGCTCGAACATCGTCCTCGAGGATTGATCTGATCGCCTCGCCGACATCGCCAAGGCGCTCATATCGGTCCATGAGTAGGGAGAATACCCTCTCGCTGTCGGTGTTGCCTCTGGGCATGTGCGACGTCTTTGGGTGGAACCTCTTCACTCCGCCATTGTGCGCGAAGGTGATTCCTTCGCTGATGAAGGGGTGAGTGTTCTGCAAGCTGACCTCGCCCTCCGAGCCGCGTCGTGCGTGGCATATCAGTATATTCGGCCGTTCGAGCCCCGGCACACCTGCTAGGGCGGCGTCGAACGAGGGATCGATGTGGATAGGACGTGGGCTTCTTCCGATGTAGTACGCTGAGCCGTTGCTGAACGAAATCATGCCCCAGCCGTCCCTGTGGCCATCAACCTCGTTACCCTGTTCCGGCACCTTGCCCACCTCCGCCACGCGCCTAAGGTCGAGGAGCGACTGCATCGGAAAATCCGCCTGGAAGACGACGCCCACCATTCTGCACACGGAATGTACCCTCCTATACTCAGTCAACGGTTACGGGGAAGACACGTATCGCCAGGTCCATCGAGTTGGTCACGAGACACTTCCGCTTAGTGGCGTCAAACGCCTTGTTGAGCTTCTCTTGTTCGACTGGTTCCCTTAGATTTATCTCAGGATGAAGATCTATGCCGACGAACTTCCTCACACCGTCAACCGTGTCCAGCCTCCCAACTGCTCTGCAACGGTAGCCGGCCAGTTCAATCCCGAGGCTTCTGGCTATCCCGCTGAAGATTATCTGATAACACATGTTGGCAGAGGCAACGAAGGCGTCCTCTGGAGTGATATGGCCCTTCAAACCCCCAAACTCGACAGGATAAGAGTATTCGGTAAGCAGGCCGTTCTGGCACGACAACTTGGCGGGGTAATCCCCACCCCATTCGACAATCGTCTCGAAGTCCGTTGACATCGCGCGTGCAA
>JBFEPA010000097.1:0-4795 GCA_041550275.1 Thermoplasmata archaeon
ATGGCCCAGGCGTGTCACGGCCTCTTCTTCAGAGAAGGGATGATACTTGGCGATGAGATATCCAAGATCGCCCTCCAGGAGCCTGAGAAGTACTTCGAGATCTGCGCCAACCTCCTGCGGGCCAAGGGATGGGTGGACAACGTGGTGTTTCAGGAGAACAGCGCCGTCGTTGAGGGCTCATTCGAGGTATCCAGCTCTTCATCGGATGCCACGTGTCACAGGCTCAGGGGCATGATACGCAAGGTGTATGAAGGCCAGCTCCGGAAGCGCGTGCACTGCGAAGAGGTCGAATGTTCCAGCAGAGGGGACAAGCAGTGCGTCTTCAAGATAGAGCTACTTGGAGGGGATTGATACGGAGCTCAAGCCAGCGCTACGTGCGCTCAGGGACGAGTACGGGGCTTTCGCCTCCGCAATAGTGAGCCGCGACGGCCTGATTATCGCGAGCGACATACCCGACGACGTTTCAAGCGAGACATTCGGCATCATGTGCGCGACCTTGCTCGGCGCCACATGTACGGCCAATTCCGAACTGAAGACAGGCGCCCCTCTCGGTGTCGTGGTCGAGAGCGAGGACTCCATCATGATACTGGTTGGAGCCGGCAGGAAGGCATTGATAGTTGCCGCCATGCCACGCGATACGGACTGTGATGGCGCGCGCAAGAGGCTTGAAACTCTGGCGGAGACCATCAAGCTAATCTGAACTGGACGGTACGAGGCATCGCTCCCGGGATATGGACGCCGTCGGCTGCTTCTGGTATCTCATCACCCGGTGACCTGCGCCTTCACGTTATTTCCAATTCCTCCAGCTTCTCAGGCGATGGGTTGCCGTCGGCAGACCATCCGCGGGCGGCCATGTAGTCGTCGAGCATCTTGTTCATCTGCTCGAGGGATATCGTGCTGCCCTGGGACGGTCCGGCTGGTATCGGGTCCTCGAGAACGCGGGTGGGCAGGAGCCAGTCCTTCCTCGTCACGCCTTCTCTGTGATTGAAATGCCCTTTCATGTTATGGATCCTCTCGCCTATACCGAGAAGCTCTTCCTCAGTGAACTTCAGGCCGGTGATGGCTTCGATGACTTCGCACAACTTCTCGATCAGGAAGAATCCCCTCGAGAACTTGCAGAGGCCGACTGAATCGTACACGCACATGAAATTCTCCATCGTTGCAACCATCGCGCCCTTGCCCTCGGGAGACTGCCGGTCGATGCCTTCCCAACGCCAGAACTTGCCCACGAGCTCAGGCGCATAGAAGCCTGCACGCAGGTGGCACGCGCCCCTCGTAGAGGTCATGTATGCCAGTCCGTGCCCCTTCATGCCCCTGACATCGTACGCCGGAGGCTCCATGCCCTTGGTGTGGATGGCATACCTATCGGCCCCCTTGCCTATCCTCTCCGCTGCGTGCTTGACGCCGTCAGCAAGCACATCGCCGAAACCCTCGCGCCTGCCCATCAGCTCGAGCATCTGAGGGACGGCATCCTCGGCGTTGTCGAAGGTGAGCTTCATGCCGACCTCCTCCTCCGTCAAGATGCCTCTCTGGACAAGCTCCATCGCGAAGCCGATCGCCACCCCAGCCGAGATGGTGTCCATCCCGAGGACGTCGCATATCTCGTTCCCCTTCGCGGCGGACTCTATGCTCGCGTTGCCGCAGGCGCCTCCGAGCGAGTACAGAGTCTCGTACTCGAGGCCGTCAACCGCCACGCCGGCGAACTTGCCGCTCTTGATCTCGAACAGCTTGCCACACGGCTTCGTGCAGGCGAAGCACGCCTTGTTCTTGCTGACGTATTTCGTGGCCCAGTAGTACGGGTCTATCTGATCCCTCTCTTCGAACACGCCCGTCTGCCAGTTCCTCGTGGGGAACACGCCCTTCTCTTTGTTGATCCATCCCAGGAACTCGCCGGTGCCGTATACAGTGTCCTCCTTGAAGGACGGCGCGTTCTCCATGACATTCTGATATCTCAACGCGAGCTCCATCAGCGCCCCCGGGTCGGCGGGTTCGAGGTCCTTGGTCCCTCTTATGGCGATGGCCTTGAGGTTCTTCGATGCCATGACCGCTCCGAGACCGCCCCTTCCTGCCTGGCGCTCCTCGCAGTCGATGCATGCGAATCTAACGAGCTTCTCGCCAGCCACGCCGATGCAGGCGACCTTGACGTCCCACCCAAGCTCCTTCTTGAGCTTCTCCGGGACCTCCCTGGTGCTCTTGCCCCACAGGTCAGCGGCGTCCTCTATCTCGACACGGTCGTCCTCTATGAATATGTACGATGGCTTGTCCGCCCTGCCGACTATCTCGAGGGCATCGTAGCCAGCATGCCTCAGCTCGGCCCCGATCACGCCGCCCATGATGCTCTCGACGAGCGTCCCTGTCTGCGGGGATTTCGCTGCGAAGGCGGTCTTTCCACCCGTCGGAAGCGGGAATCCTGCAAACAGTCCGCCAGCCATGGCGAGGACGTTCTCCGGTGCGAGCGCATCGGTGCCCTGCGGCATCCCGTGGTATACCAGCTCGACCACGAACCCCTGGCCTCCGAGGTACTTCCTGACATATCTCTCGTCCACTGTCCTGACGGAGGATTTGCCAGCCGTCAGGTCTATCTTGAGTATCTTGCCGTGATAGGCCTTCATGGTGACTCACCCTCCAGGAGCTTCCTGATCTTCTCGTACTGCTCAGCGTTGGGCTCCTCGTACTTAATGGCCCCCATGGGGCAGAACTTGACGCATGTGGGGTCGCCGCCGCACAGGTCGCACTTGAACGCGGTCTCCTCCATCCGCATGACGCCGAACGGACAGGCGTCGACACAGGCTCCGCACGCCGTGCACTCATCCTCGTCCACCCGGACGATTCCGTCTTCGATCTTGATCGCCTCAACCGGGCAGGCGTGTACGCAGCACTCCTCCCCGCAGGCGACACAGTGGGTGCAAACCGACGGGAAATCCGTCCGCACGTCCTTCTTGTGTACCTGGAGCCTCGCGTCTGCGTGGTTTATCTTGCCCTCGTGGAATAGGGAACAAGCCATCTCGCAGAACCTGCATCCCGTGCACTTCTCGGGGTATGGGACCAGCATCTTGACCATCTTCGATACCTCCTCATATAGACTGATTCGGATGTGGAATAGCTAACACGTAATAAAGCTCTCTTGCTCCTCGCCGTTCATCTCGTAAGCTCAATTCGATTTTCGCTTGATGGGCACCTTCTTGAGATCGTCCTCGTCCTTCGGCGTCTCCTTCTCGATCTCCGCGAGGACCGCGTCGATCAGCCCCCTGGTCGCCAGGAGGACCTCGCGCTCGGCGTTGTGTATGCGCCTCTTGGTCTCCTCCGGCATCTCCAGCTGCGCCATCGCCGCGTTGGCCGCCTGGATGACCTCCATACCCGCGCTGACGAAGTGTGTCATCGTTTCCTTGCTAGTCATCTTCGTCGCTATCTCTTCGAGGTGCCTTTCGAGTCTTTTTGCCGCTTCCACGCCGCTTTCGACCTTTTCCCTTGCCAACCTTCTCACCCTCGAACTCTATATTGAGCCAGCTGCCCTCCATCTCCGCCCCGAGCACAGGCTTGCCCGTCAGGGCGTACGGCAGGCTGATGGACTTCTTGTAGGCTCCGAGCTGCAGTGTCAAGACATCCTTACGCGTATATAGCTCTAGTTTCTGGTCCATTATGAAAGGCAGCTTGATGGCCAAGACGACCCTGTCATCCTTCTCGAAGATCCTCATGGGCGATTCCAAAGAGTATGTCTCCGTCGGGTCGTCTTCTCCGAATATCTCGTCCGCAAGCAGCTCCAAGGCGTCATTGCCAAGCACCTCCTTCGGCATCAGATGTGCCCGCATCATGCGCAACGGCGAGAATATCTCGTCTACGGTCTTCATGTGCGCCTTCTGCTCCTCCAGCTTGTCCCTGAAATACTCCTCGTGGAGGTCCTCCGGAACGACCCTGTTTATGACCATGCTCTCGACGGTGTAGCCATACATGCATAGGTATGTGTACGCCCTCTGGGTCTCCGTGATGACCATCTTCTCCGGGTTGAGAACCAGTCTTATGGACGTTATCTCGGGGTCCGTTAGCAGGTCCCGGACATAGACCAGCCTCGCCCTGATGTTCTCCAGATCTTCCAGGAACTTCTCGGACGGGATGGGAGCCGTCATGATCTTGCCCACCGTGACCCTGGCAATCCTGATGACGTTCTTGACCATCTGGAACAGGTGGTCGAAGTACCAGTTGGCGATGTCGGGGAACGCAAGCAGCCGAAGTGTGTCGGCCGTTGGTGCGGTGTCCATCACGACGACGTCGTACGCGTCCTTCTTGTGGAACTCCTCGACATAGAACAGCGCCGACATGAGTTCCATCCCCGGGAACACGGCCATCTCCTTTGCGGTCACACCGTCCATACCCTGCGATGCAAGGAAGTCTGAGAAGTAGGTTTGAATCTCCTTCCATCGGGTCTCCAGCTCCAGCTGCATGTCCACCTCGATGCCGTCGAGGTTGTCCGATATCGTCTGCAGCGCGCCGCTGAGTGGTGTCTCGAGCGAGTCTGAAAGGCTGTGGGCAGAATCGGTGCTGATTATCACTGTTCTGTGTCCACGCCTCGCCGACCTCAGCGCTGTCGCCGCGGCGACGGAGGTCTTGCCGACGCCCCCCTTGCCCGTGTAGATGATAACCCTCATGCGTACCAAGTCTCGGATGACCGTGAACACGCTGTCTGCCAATAATAGTGTCGGGGACGGGGTTCGAACCCGTGACCTTCGGATGTCCGAGGAGCATCTGGTCAGAAGAACTCCCTATGAGTCCGACGCTCCACCAGGCTGAGCCACCCCGA
>JBFEPA010000098.1:0-4737 GCA_041550275.1 Thermoplasmata archaeon
AAGATAGCCAAGTCGGCGACGAAGAAGCAGGTCATAATGGACTTCCTCGGCGCGTTCCACGGCAGGACGACCGGGTCCATGTCGATGACGGCCAGCAAGTGGGTCCAGCGCGAGGGATACACGGCTACGCTGATGCCCGGTGTATACCACGTCCCATACGCCTACTGTTACCGTTGCATGTACAACCTCGAGTACCCGAGCTGCAACATGCACTGCGTCACCGCGATCGAGGAGATATACTTCGAGAACCAGATACCTCCGAACGACCTCGCCGCCATAAGCATGGAGGTCGTCCAGGGAGAGGGCGGATACGTAGTCCCTCCGAAGGAGTTCGTGAAGGGCGTGTTCAACCTTACGAGGAAGCACAAGTGCCTGTTAATAGATGACGAGGTCCAGTCCGGCATGGGCAGGACCGGCAAGATGTGGGCGTGCGAGCACTTCGACATCGTCCCTGACATCATCTGCAGCGCTAAGTCGCTCGGTGGCGGCCTGCCTCTGGGCGCGACGATCGTCGACGCCAAGCTGGCGTTCGACAGGTACGGCAGGCATTCCAACACATTCGGCGGAGCATCGCTCTCTCACGCGGCTTCGATTGCGACCTTGGACGTCATCGAGGAGGAGAAGCTCCTCGAGCGCGGCACGAAGCTCGGCGATAAGACGAAGAAGAGGCTCCAGGAGATGCAGGACCAATACGATATCATTGGCGACACGCGCGGCCTCGGCATGATGCTCGCCCATGAGTTCGTCCAGGACAGGAAGACAAAGAAGCACGCGTCGAAGAGCAGGGACAAGATCACCGAGCTGGCGTTCAAGAAGGGTGTCATGCTCCTTCCGTGCGGGCGCTCAGTTGTTAGATACATCCCGCCGCTGAACATACCGGAAGAGCAGCTCGACAAGGGCTTCGACATCGTCGAGGAATGCATCAAGGCCGTCGACAAGGACCGTGCGGACTGAGCTTCTGAAACCAACGCCAACCATAGTGCAAAACCATTTCATAGACCCCGCAGAAGTTCCCCGGGGTCGCTTGATGATTTTTCCATCCTTCGAGCAGTTTGACACCTCTCGTTACATCCTGGGCTTCCATGTGTCAAGCCCCATGAGTGGCCATGTCCGAACTCTTAATATCAGGAGTACTGCGTTTGCCCTCCCGGGAGTCGCTTCGCGCCGGCCCTTCACGTCCGTCGGAGAGGGACGGCGTCTTCGAAGGAGGGAGAGGAAGTGCGAGGAACGGAGCGTGGGCTATGTGCGACAGCGCTAGTCATTGCTGTAATCGTTGTGTTGATGGTGTCGACCGTCCCGGTGAAGCCGGTGAGAGCGGCTGTCCCAACAGTACAGGTACGGGACCTCTGGGCGGTCAAGGACACGTATGTCGATGAAGAATCGACTAGCATGAATTTCGGTGGAGAGGGATATCTCAGAGGGGGGTACTACACCACATTCGAATTCTACTTCCACAAGTGTATACTCGTAGAGTTCGATCTTTCGGGCCTTCCATCTGACGCGGTGATAAGCTCTGCTAGTCTGAGGTTGACGCTCGATGGAGGCGGTGGGGAGGATCTGAGGGTGATGCGTGCGGGGGCGTCATGGAGCGAGAGATACGTGACTTGGAACTCCGCGCCGGATCCGATCGATACTGACCCAGAAGAGCCGGTTATGCATGTCGGCACCTCACACTTGACTGAGTACTCCGTCTCTATCACCCCCTGGGTGCAAGACTGGTTCGATGAGGTTACCGACAACTACGGCCTCTGGCTGCAACAGGAACCCTATGGGACCATAGGCGAGGCGTGCCGTTTCTATAGCCGAGAAGGCGCAGCGCTAGACCCCGATGAGGAAATGCGTATACTGAAGTGCCCGAAGCTACGCATCTCGTTCACCTCCGCGACCGTGATGCCACAGCCGCCGCCACCAGAACCCCCGCCCTGGCTCGAGGATTACACTCCGCCGGAGGTTAGCATTGGATTGAGCCCTTCAGTCGACATCTCCCCAGACGATGAGGTGACCATAACCGTAACCGCAACTGACGATATCTGTTTGGACCAGGTGACGCTCACCGTGGATCACGTTGTGGTCAATCAGACGCTGATAGAATTTGACGTTCTCGATGCGACAGAGGTCATAATCGTACACACCACGACTTTCGATTTCGGAGACCATCATATTCAGGCAATCGCGAAGGACAGGATGTATCTGACGAACGGGTCCTACCTGCTAAAACATGTTGGCACAAGGACCCCGCCCTCGCTCATGGTGAGCTGCGAGCCTGGTGAGGTCTTGCCGGAGGACGGTTCCGAGATAGCGATAACCGTCACTGCGGAAGACTCCGAAGGATTGAAACGGCTGGTTGTGGGGCTTGAAACTGCGGTATGGGACCCTGATTCGTACCCCGACCATTCAGAAGTGTTCGTCTTCGCAGAGCCGTACCCGAAATCATTCACGACGACTGTGACGCTGAGCAACGTCAATGTCCCGGGATACACGACGCCACAGATCAATGCGACCAAGGTCGAGTGCCTGGCGTATGCACGCGATGTTGAGGAGTTGTACTCGGTCGCGAGCGACAACGTTAGTGTAGTGAGACCGTACCAGTGGGAGTACGGCATCGCGTACCCGAACCTGGGCGCTAGCCTGTCATGGCAGCGCTACGAGGACACCTTCGGTCACGGTGAACTCTGGGGTCCGTGGGGTCTGGATTGGTGGAAGACTGCAGTCGCTCGGTTCTGGTGGCCAATATACCACATCATGGCCAATAATGGTGAATGCTTCGGCATGAGTATGTACAGCCTTTGGCATCACGAATACGGGATACCGGTCCCTGATACGCTCACCAGTCATGTCGGCGACGAGTTGCCGCCGCCAATGCCAGGCTACAACGAGGAAAGCTATGCCAAACGCACGATCGAGCGGTGGCAGGGTGCACAGATATCACAGGAGATCCTAAGCAGGTACATCGACCAGGTCGGCGACCAGCTGGACGCTTCCAGGCCGATCAGGCCGTTTCTTGCAGGCCCGTTCCAACGGCTGATAGAGGACCTCGAGGCGGGAGAACCGGGTATACTGTATATGGCGGAGTACCGTGGGCTCGACGGTGGAGTCACGGAGTGCGTTGGAGCACACGCAGTCGTCCCATGGCTTGTGGTTGAAACGGAGCCGAACGTGTGGCGCATTTATGTCTATGACTCGAACAGGCCTCACGCAAGCACCACGTGTTCAACGGATTACGACAACTTCGACCACTACCCGTACGTCGAGGTCACCGAGGATGGATACACGTGGAACATGGGAGCCGGTGAGACATGGAACGACTACATCTGGTATGTGCCGTACGACAGTGTCAAGCGCAGCGACTACGACCTCATGGACGGTTGGCTCGTGGCTGCGACTGTGTTGTTGATGATAGTTGTCGTCTCTACAGTGCTGGCAATAGCCGGTGGCGTTCTTGTGACAGTTCAGGCGTTGCTGCCTATACCACTGCCATTGCCGATGGGTGCTCCTGGAGCCCAGGGAATAGCCCTCCCGCTCGGGCAGGAGTACGATGTCGAGATCAAAGGGCAGGTCGATGCGGAATACTCATGGGCGATGGCGGCTGACCACTCAACCTACGCCATAGAGAACAAGACCTGCACGAACGGAAGCGTCGACGGCCTCGGCCTGGAGATAGACCCGGATTTCGCGGGCTACTCTATGAGGTTCAATCCGGGCGTGGCGGACGAAGATTTCGGCATGGGTATGTCACACGGCGTCGGCGCCGAGGAGAGGGAGTATCTGATGGAGAACATCTCGCTCGGCGACGACGGTGACATGCAGGCGTACACAACCGAGGACGGCGATAGCTTGGTCATCGCGAACCACGGGCCGGACCCGATCGAGCTGAAGGTCCTCTTCAGGAGCAACCGCTCGAACGGCGAGGCGACGGACGACGTGACCGTTCCCTCGGGCAAGAAGGTGACCATCACCGTGGATTGGGACGACCTTGCCAATTCGACCGTCGACGTCGAGACGGCGAACATAGACGACAAGGGCGTACAGCCCTATGTGATAGTCCTTGTGATAGGCCTGGTCGTGCTCGCAGCCGTCGTGGCGTTGTACGCAGTGATGTGGAGGAAGAAGAAGGAGTGATGAGACATGATTGGAAGATACGCATTCTCATTGCTGGCTGCAGTAGCTTTGACACTGGGCACACTGACGGCCCTCGCGCCACCTGCAGAGTCAGAGGGCACCTACGTAATCCTGTCGGAGGATTTCGATGACGGCTGGGACGTCGAATGGAACGCGACCGACCACAACACTGATTCCGGATTGGACTATTGGGGCATTTCAAGTTACAGAAAACTGACCGGAGGCGCAAGTGCATGGTGCGCGCGAGTCGGGACGAACAGCGTGAACTCCTATCCAAACATCGACAATCGCTATTACGACCAGGACATGCAGGCGGTGCTTCAGACACCTCTGCAGGACCTATCGGGTTTCGATTCGGCGTCTCTGCGATTCTACTACTGGGCGGAGACGGGCAGTCTATCCCTCGATGACTTTCTCGAGGTGCGCGTATGGAACGGCTGGTATTGGGACCGCATCTGGAAGCAGCCGGATGTAGACACGGGCGGCGCGTGGGACCTAGTGATTTTCGACATACCACTGAATACGATTTGGATCAGTTTCTCGTTCATAAGCAACGACATAGTGGGGGATGGCCCCTACGAAGGCGTTTACATCGACGCCATCAGAGTATATGGATAC
>JBFEPA010000099.1:0-4574 GCA_041550275.1 Thermoplasmata archaeon
CCCCTGCAAGGTTGACGGTGCGACCGTAATCGTCCACGACCATCATACCTTCTTCGTCGCCGCCGATCATCGCTCCGACAATGTACCCACCACTGAACGCCAATACAGATGACAGCGCAACTGCAATCGTCACCCATACAGCGAATTCCTTCTTCGCAAAGTTCTCCTTCATCCTTCTCCACCTCGTACACCTGTACTTAGTTCTCTTCGCACTCCCCTGAAACGCCTGCACTGTCGAACGTCGCCATCTCAGCGAGTATCTTGCACGACGCATCTGCGATGTCGATGGCAAGAACGGCACCCGTTCCTTCCCCTAGCCTCATCTTCAGGTCCAGAACGGGTGCGAAGCCGAGATGTGCGAGCGCCCACTCGTGCCCTGGCTCCACTGAGAGATGGGATGCGACCATGAAGTCTACTGATTTCGGACAAATCGCCGATGCAACGAGTGCAGCAGAGCTTGAGACGAAACCATCCAAGAACACTGGCACTCTCGCCGAAGCGGCACCTATCAACACGCCTGCCATGCCGCCTATCTCGAAGCCTCCGACCTTGGAGAGGACATCAAACCCATCGCATGGGTCGGGGGAATTGACGCTCAATGCGGATTCGATGACGGATACCTTGTTACGAAGGCGGGAGTTGTCGATTCCTGTCCCCCTGCCCGTCACCTCCTCGGGTGTTCTACCCGAAACAACTGCGGTAATCGCACTCGCCGCTGTGGTGTTACCGATACCCATGTCCCCGATGGCCAACGCGTTCGCGCCCCCCTCAATCGCATTGACAGCCAGTTCCGCTCCGACTTCGAGAGATGTTCTGGCCTGGGATACGGTCATAGCGGGGCCCTTGGTCATGTTCATAGTGCCCATGCCAACTTTGCGGTCGATGACTCCTGATGGCCATTTCTCGCTGGTTGCCACGCCCATGTCGACGACCTCGACGCTCGCGCCGACGTGACGCGCCAACACATTGATCGCTGCCCCACCAGACGAGAAATTCAGCACCATCTGACGGGTCACCTCCTGAGGGTACGCGCTGACGCCTTCTTCCGTCACTCCGTGGTCGGCAGCCATGGTAAACACTGTCTTCCCACGGATCGATGGGCGGGGCATGCCATAGGCGCCAGCCAGCCTGATTGAGAGATCCTCGAGCTTGCCCAGGCTACCTTGCGGTTTGGTCAACCTGTCCTGCAGGCGCCTCGCGGCTTCCCTGGCCTCCGCATCAGCCCCACTGACGCTCGACATATACTCTTCAAGCGGCCTCATAGCAGCACCTTAAAGCAAACTTGAAATATTGAAAGTGTATTTTACTCTTTCGCCGCCACGGGAGGCGAACGGACCCATGGGTAACTGGGAAGCTGTACTTGCCAAGTACGGAATCGAACTGGACGACCTGGTCGAAGCAGGTTTCGCGCTTTATGTCAGCGCAGCGAAGGAAGACGACATCGCGGCTGCAAAGACCCGTTTGCGTGAGATGCTGTCCAGACAACTTGATGATCCAAACATCTGGCTGATGTTGGCCGCGGCATCCCACCTCGATGACCTGATATCCTCAGGAGAACCCAAGACGCAGCATCTGTCCGATGACCCGGCATCCTTGGTCGCGGACGAGCTGATCGGGATGTCGATAGCCGAGTACATCGCCGGCAAGAAGGGTCTGTTCAACTACGTCAGGTATGACCGTGAAAAGCCAGGTATCATTGGTGACCTGCCCCCTTTCATGGATGATGCCATAGGCGCTCTCGTGGCGGCGTCCATGACCCGGGTCTTCGAGTGATCGACATGACAAGGGCGCTCTTGGGATTGCTCACGCGTATCAAACTGCCTGGTCCGCCGATGGACCTAGAGGCCGCTGCCAGGCAACAGCACCTCTTTCCAATCATCGGACTCGTCATCGGGTTGATTGCGGCGTTGATGTGTGCTGTCCTGAACTGGGTCTTTGGTGGAGGTGACGCGCTCATCCTCGGTGGAGTGCTCCTCGTGGTGCTCTATTCCATCACGGGCATAATCCACACGGAAGGATTGGCGGACCTATCGGATGGCGTAATGGCCGGGGGTTCGCGTGCCAAGAAGTACGAGGTTATGAAGGACCCGCATGTCGGCGTGGCTGCTGTGATGATCCTCATCGTCTTTCTGCTGCTGTTCTTTGCTCTCGCCACTGAAATGGTCGCAAGGGCTGACCAGCCTCTTGACCTGACACCGATACCATGGGAAGTGCCATTCGCCCTTGGCTTCGTCCTGTCCGAGGTGAGTGGGAAGCTTGCGATGAACGCTTCCATGTTCATGGGTCCGAGCGCGCATGAAGGGATGGGGGCTGCATTCGTACGGAACGCCAACCTTCGCAAGTTTGCGATGGCCGCAATCATAGCAGGCATCGTATGTTTCCTGACCGTAGGGGTTGCGTGCGTCGTTCTGCTCGTTGGCGTCGCAGGCGGCATGGTCGTGACGATCCTTGCCCGCAAGCACATCGGAGGAGTGTCCGGGGACGTCTTCGGAGCGGCGAACGAAGTCGGCAGGATCTCTGCACTGTTGATCTGGGTGTTGATAATCTGATCGCGGTCATCATGGCAGGCGGCAGAGCGAGCAGGTTCGCGCGCCCGGTCGAGAAGGGGCTGTTGCGCGTGGGAGGCATCTCACTTCTGCAGAGATCCATGAATGCCTTGCGGGACGGCCGTTTCGACCGAGTGCTCGTCGCCACATCACCCCATACGCCACTTACCGCGCGCAAAGCGGACGAAGCGGGGTTGGAGGTCGTCGACACCGAAGGAAACGGATACCACGAGGACATTGTCGAACTCCTCAATGTCCATGATGTATTCCTCTCCCTGAACGTGGATGTCCCCTTCGTCCGGAGCGAGCACGTGAAGATGTTTCTTGACGGATATGACGGCGGAAGTCTTGCGGCGGTTGTGAGTGTGCCTGATGATGGCCCAATGCCTAAGAGCGGTTCGATGGCGTTCGATGGAAGCCACAAGAGTTACGTCTGGATAGGGCTGAACGTCGTCACAGGAGACCCAGAGACATCCACATATGAGATGCGAGACCCGCTGCTATCGATGAACATAAACGACGAGGACGACCTGGCACTCGCTGATTCGATAGCCAATGAACGCGGCCTCTGACTGGGCCCGTTGTTCGTTACCTCTCCGATCACGCCTTCAGAACGTCCTCTAAGCTCCTCTCGAGAAGGTCCATCGCCTCTTCGAGTATGTCCTGGGGCATGATGATCGACGGGTGCATCCGAATGACATTGTTATAGGTCCCACACGTCAGTATTAGCAGGCCTCTCTTCATTGCGGCGTTCTTGATCGCGCCCGTCTCCTTCGCAGCCGGCTCCTTGGTCTTCGGATCGGACACGAGCTCCATGGCCATCATAGCGCCCATGCCCCTGACCTCCCCGATGACCGGATACTTCTGCTGCAACTCGTTGAGGCGCTTCACCATGTACGAGTTGATCTTCTCGACGTTGCCCATGCTCTTCTCTATGATATCCATCTGGACAAGAGCGGCGGAGCAAGCTATCGGGTTGCCTCCGAAGGTACCTCCGAGCCCACCGACCTGAGGTGCGTCCATTATCTCCGCTCTTCCCGTAGTTGCCGAGAGCGGGAAGCCTCCTCCGATGCCTTTGCCGCTCACGAGCATGTCCGGCTCCGTTCCAGGCCAGTGTTCCACGCACCACATCTTGCCCGTTCTTCCCGCGCCGGTTTGAATCTCGTCGTCTATGTAGACTACGCCGTGCTTCTTGCAGATCTTGGTAACCTTGGGATAGAACTCCTTGGGAGGGACGATGAAACCGCCCTCTCCTTCAATCGGCTCGCCTATCAACGATGAGACCTTGCCCTCGAACTGTGGCGATGACCAGGTCTCGTCAATCTTGTCTGCGCAGGCGACGCCGCAAGAGGGATAGGTCATGTTGAATGGGCATCTGTAGCAGTAGGCGAACTCGACCTTGTATGTCTCCGGAAGCGGTCCGTATCCTGCCTTGTATGGCATCTCCTTGGCCGTCAGCGCGAGGGCCATCATCGTCCTTCCGTGGAAGCCGTGGTTGAACGAGAAGGCTGCTGGCTTCTTGTTGAAGTGGCGTGATATCTTGACTGAGTTCTCGACCGCCTCAGCACCAGCGTTGAACAGTACTGACTTGGTCAGGCCAGTCCCCGGAGCGATGCTTGCGAGCTTCTCCGCCACGCGAAGGTAGCTCTCATAGGGGGTCACCTGAAAGCATGTGTGTATGAACTTCTCCGCCTGAGCCTTTATCGCAGCCTCGACCTCCGCTGGTCTGTGGCCGATATTGGTGACACCGATGCCACTGCCCATATCGATGAAGACATTTCCGTCGATGTCAGTAAGGAGCGAGCCCTCGGCCTTCTCGATGTACACGGGCGCGACGATTCCTACGCCCTTCGCAATCAGTTTTTCCCTCATCATCCCCAGCTCAGCGGACTTTGGACCAGGTACCTCATTCGTCTTGATTGAAGCATTTCTTGCCGACATACGAACCCCTCGAAACCTGTGCGGATTATCAGGTATCCTTTCGTGGATGGTTGAATCCATAGATATTTGTTTAGCAACACACGGAAA
>JBFEPA010000100.1:0-4469 GCA_041550275.1 Thermoplasmata archaeon
GCCCTGTTCAGCCGCCTGGTCGCTGACTGTCTGGCCCGCCTCCTCCATCTTCGGCAGGAATTGCGACTGCAGGATGATTATAGTCGCGATGAAGACGAAGAAGGAGATGTATACGACCATGACGTAAGTGGACATCGTCACGCTCCTCTCCTCCTGTGTGAGGATAGTCTCCTTGGCGTCCCGTGAGACCATGCTGAGAACATCCGCGACGTTGCCGCCCGCGTCGTTCGCCTTGCGTATGATGGATGCCATCCTGGTGACCAATGGCGTCTTGACCCTCTCGGACAGGAGCTGCACGGCCTCCGAGGCGGGAACGCCCCACTCTATTTGGGCAGCCATCTTCTTGATCTCCGGGGTGAGTCTGCCGTACCTCCCCGACGAAGCGACGACTATCGAGTCGGCGAGAGTCATACCGAATCTGCCAGCCTCCGCGACATCTCTAAGGAAGTCGGGAAGCCTCGTCTCGATCTCTCTTACGTGCTTCTCCTTTGTGCTTACATAGAAGCCGTACGGGCCGAACATCGCCAGCATCGCGAATATCACATAGTCGATCGGGTCGAGCGGCAGGTTGAGGCTCTCTATGTAGTCGAGCGCCGCCATGACGGAAAACAATGCCATGAGCGCCACGGAGATGCCCAGAACGGTCTTCGTCCTGTCTGCCTGCTCCGACGAGCCCAGGAGCTCCTTCATAGCCTTGTCCTTGTCGGCCTCCTTCCTGCTCTTCGCCTCAGGGGACATCTAGACCGCACTCTCCTTTGACATGTTCCATATGACGAATATGAACCCGAACTGTGATATGGGTATCATCAACAGCACGACGACGTACAGCATCATTACCATGAAGCCGGGGTCACCCCCTCCGACGATTGCCATGATGGCCATTATGAGCACAAGGAACAGCGGGAACGCGACGACGACCGTCACGAAGGACTCCGCCAACATCCCAAGGGTTTCCATCTGGGACTTGAGGGCGAGCTTGTTCTCCTTCTGGTACTCCTCAGCCTTCAGCAGGAAGTATGGCTTCAGCTGGCCGCCGGATGTGGATGTCGTGATGACCCCCTGCAGGAAATCCTGGAACTTCGCGGACGGCGACCGCTTCGCAGCGCCCTTGATGGCCGACAGGATATCGGACCCGAGCAACTCGGTGTCCCTTGTGATCCAGGCGGCCTCAGCAGCTATCTCGCCGTAGACCTTCTGCCTTGACAGCTCCTTGAATATCACGTCTATGTTGACATCGGCTGACGCCATTGCCGAAATGAAGCTCATCGCGGACGCGAGCCTCTTGTCTATGTCACGCGCGCGACTCTTCGCCTTGGACCCTGGTGAGCCTAGCAGTATGAAGTAAGTCATCAACGGTAGCAAGAATATCGCCAGTACGGCCACCAATATCCTGATTATCATGGAGACTCCAATGAGTCCCATGAAGACGATGCCGACGCCGATGCCCACGCATATGCCAACTATTGCCATCACCACGGTGGCCATGACGACATAGGCGTAGTACTCCTCGGAGCGTATCTTCATGTGCGCTCTCAGGAGGTTCTCGTCGAGGCTCTGGTTGTCCGCGGCCTTCGACGACGCGTATCCGCCCATGACCCTCCAGCTCAGGTCCTGGAACGGTGTGAGCTTGATGTACTCTGGGAGGGCACCTTTCGCCATCCTGATCATGTGAGGCCCCATCTTCTCGCGTTCCTGGCCAACCTGGGTCCTCAGGTACTGCCCCTTCTTGACCTCGACGGTCTTGAATGGGTCGGTGACTTCAACCAGTGACAACACCTCCTGACAACTCCTCGGCGCCCATCGACACGCCCATCTCCTTGCGGACCCTGTCAGCTGCGGCTTTCGGGTTCTTGTAGTAGGCGCGTATCAGGTTCCAAATATCTCTGTGGTCAGACATGTCCTTGGCGAGCATGTACTTCACGATGTCGACCCTCCTGTGGAACTCCTCCATGAGCTCTTCGTGCGTGAGGTTCTTCATCTCCATGATCTTGTCGAACAGGAAGCTGTGGCCCTTGAACACGAACTTGTCGGATGCCTGGTCCCACTCGTAGACAGTGTTGCTGATTAGCTCGTTGGTCTCGGGTTCAAAACCGACGATCTCTATGACCTGCTTGATGCGTCTGACCATATCCATCCCGACTCTGGCATGCGTCTGGATGAGAACGTTCCTGAGTGCCGTGAGAAGTATCCTCGGACAGTTGATCGGTGGATTCTCCAGCCTGTTGACCATGCCCTTGACGGAGTCCGCATGCATGGTCGAGTAGGTGGTGTGCCCCGTAGCCATGGCCTGGAACATCGTGTACGTTTCCTTGCCTCTGACCTCTCCGACGATGATGTAATTCGGACGCTGTCTCAGCGCCGCCCTGACGAGGTCGTACATGTCGATCTCCCCGGCGGCCTTGCCGTCCGCGCCTCGCTCACCGGTTCCAGACCGCGTCGTGCCAGGTATCCAGTTCTCGTGCGGGAGGTTTATCTCTCTCGTGTCCTCCATGGTGACGACCTTGGCGCCGGGAGGTATGAAGAGCGCCATGGCGTTGAGCGTCGCAGTCTTTCCGCTCGCGGTGCCTCCACAGATGATCGCCGACTCGCCGTGCTCGACGCTGAGCCACAGATATGCGACTATCTCTGGCGAGGCGGTCCCGTACTTTATCAGCTCCACCGGCGTGAACGGCTTCTCCTTGAACCGCCTGATAGTAAACGACGCGCCGCGCGTGGTGACTTCCCTGGCATATGTAGCCTGCACTCTGTGCCCTTCGGGCGTCGTTCCGTCGAGGATAGGGTTCGACACCGACAGTTGCTTGCCACATCTCTGTCCGAGACTTATGACAAACGAGTTCAGCACGTTCTCGTCCTCGAAGATGATGTTCGACTTGATCGACTCGAACTTGTTGTGGAACGCGAATAGAGGGATGCCGACGCCATCGCATGATATGTCCTCTACGTGAGGATCGTTCATCAGTGTATCTATCGGCCCGTACCCGACGAAATCGCGGCTGATGAAGTACTTTATCTTGTCCTCGGAGATGGGCTCGAGCGTTATGCCCCTCGTTTTGATGAAGCTGTCTACGCTCTTCTCGAGGTAGGTCTTCTTGTCCATTACGTCTAGCTTGTCCCACTCGTAGTCAAGAGTCTTCTCCAGGGTGCCCTTGATCATCTCGAGCGTCTCCAACTCGTACTCGTCGAGCTCCGGCTCGATTGCGCTGAGTATGTAGTCGCTAGTTGTCTGGTTGTAGGTCGCGCGTATGTAGCTGAACGGTTCCGTGACGCCGTAGAATCCGACCTCCTGTATAGCAGGGTCGGTTATCGGCGGTATCTCGGTGTATGCGGATCCTCTGCCGTGCTTCCACTGGCGTCTCCTCGCCTCGGCGCCCTTGGCCTCCTTGACCGGCACCGGTTTCGACCTCATCTTGCTGAGTGCTCCGAGGTATCCCTGGTACATCCTCGTGAAGAAGGGCTTCTCTGGCTTGTCTATCGGTATATCCGCCTTGACCTTGGTTTCTGCAGCTTGGCTCACTCGCTCACCTCACACCCCAAGCTCGCCTATCGATAGCTGGACTGAAGCCTTCGTATGGTAGAAGGCGCCAACACCGTAGACGGTGACAGTCACTACATAGTAGTCGTTCAGCATGCCAGGGTTGTCGTAAAATGTCGGTTCAGGGACATCGAAGTCGACGCCATATGTTAGGTCCGCCGCCGAAGCGTTCAGCGACTTTCTGAAATAGTTCGCCCACGCGTTTCCGTGTTTCGTGGTGATCGTGATTGTCACGTCCGTAGAGGGACCGCCCTCGTACGGTATCGTCGAGGCGACCAGCAGGTTGGCGTTCACCGCCTTGGCGCCCGTGCCGCCGATGGTCTTGTTCAGCCCGACGAGCGATATCTGCGTCATCTGCAGGGTCTTCACACCGTTGAAGTCCTTGACCGCCAGTGGCACGCCTGAGATTATGAACTCCCCATCCGTCTGGTTGATGATTATGGCGCCCGCCTCGTAGATGACGTACTGTTCCACGTAATATCTGTTCGGGCAGTACAGCTGCAGCGCGCCACCGGAGTGGCCGTCATCGTCCGTGAGGTCGACCGTGTAGCTCGTGTTGAACGACGGTTTGTCCTCCACGGTCTCTGGAATGAAGGACAATATGCCCGAGGTTGGCGCGGCGAAGACAGGTATTCCAGTCGCGCCCAAAGTGACTGGCACGACGATCTGCGTTGGTGCTATGAGGCTGTTCGAATAGTCAGCGATCAGCCCGTCGATGTTGGATTTAAGAGAGAGCATCTGTTCGATACACTGCGACATGTGATCGCTCTCGTTGTCGCTCATCCACGCGGGTACAATCTGACTTGTGAACACACCCATGAACGTTAGGAAAACGAGAATCGTCATTATCGTGCCGACGGTCGCGGCGACCCCGTCTTCATCCTCCCAACGCGGTGATTTTCTAATCCTTCCCTGCCTAGAGTTACCACAGTATGCA
>JBFEPA010000101.1:0-4425 GCA_041550275.1 Thermoplasmata archaeon
GCACTTCGCTCGGGAATGGCGTTTCTATATGATGATAACTAGCTTGAGTTCCCGGTGGCCCGCGCTCCTTCAGGACGCCCATTCCGGCAGCGACTGGCCATGCGACGAAAGCTTTTTCTGGGGGGAGGCAATGTCCGAGCGAAAGGAGGCGAAAGTTGTGCCACGTGCAAATGTACCAGTCATAGAGCTTAAGGGTACGAAGAAGAGTGTGAAGATCGGGTCGACATACACCCCGGTCATTGTGGGCGAGAGGATCAACCCGACGAACCGCAAGGCGCTGATTGAGAAGCTGAAGGCCGGCGAGTTCGATGTGCTGGATGGAGAGGCTAGAAAGCAGGTCGAGAACGGCGCGGACATACTCGACATCAACGTGGGCGTGCCTGGCATAGACGAGAAGCATGCGATGCTGGAGGCGCTCAGGATCGTACAGGACGCGGTCGAAGTCCCCCTCTGGATCGACACCTCTGACCCTGCCGTGCTCGCGGAGGCGCTGAAGAACGTCCAGGGCCGCCCAGGCATCAACTCGACCACTGGCGAGGAGAAGCGCATGGAGGTCGTCATACCCCTCGCTGCAGAGTACGACGCCGCGTTGGTAGGCCTCACGATAGACGACGCGGGCATACCTATGACCACCGAGAAGAGGGTGGAGATCGCTGGAAACATCATAGACCGTGCTGAGAAGGCCGGCCTCGACAGGAAGAACATCATAATCGACTGCGTGGCTCTGGCCTGCGGGACATCCGACACGGGTGCTAGGGCGACATTGGACACGATCAGGACCGTCACGGAGAAATACGGCGTGAACACGACGCTTGGACTGAGCAACGCCTCCTTTGGACTGCCCGCCAGGCCGAAGCTGAACGCCACATTCATGTTGATGTGTGCCGGCGAGGGCATGAGCTGCTTCATAGGCAACCCGAGCGACCCAGAGATGGGCTTCGCCCTGAAGGCGTCGAAGCTTTTCTGGGGAGAGGACAAGTTTGCCATGGGCTACCTGACATTCTACAGGAAGTGGCAGGCGGAGCTTGAGGCGAAGGCCAAGAAGTAGACCCGCCGCGTTCGCAGCAGGTCGCCAAACCCCTTCAGTGTTCTCCATTCTCCCTTCTGATCGTTCTCGATACAGGAGACATCCCAAGCAACTGATGCGCTGATTCTGACGAATCTGCCGGATTCTCCAGCAGTCACGGTCCGCAGAGGCCCGCTCACCGTCTCCTCAGCTTCGGGTTGAGCACATCGTCGAGCGCGTAGCCTATCAGCGAGAACGACAGCACCATCGTGAGGATGGCGACGCTAGGCGGTATGTACCACCACCACGACCCTCCGTAGAACGCGCCGAAGTTGTACGCGGCTTCGAGCATGTTGCCCCAGCTGACGATCGAGGTGTCTCCTAGTCCGAAGAAGCTCAGGAACGCCTCAGAGAATATTGCGAGGGATATCAGCAACACGGTGTTGGCGAATATGAGTGGCATCACGTTCGGCATGATGTGCTTGGATATGATGTGAGCATCCCCAGCGCCGATCGCCCTTGCCCTCTCTATGAACTGCCTCTCCTTGACCGTGAGCACCTGCGCCCTCACGATTCTGGCCGTGGAGGGCCAACTCGTCAACCCGATGACGACGATGATCCAGATGAAGTCCCTTCCCAGGATCGCCATCATGACGATCATCAGCGGGAACCACGGAAGCACCAGGAAGAAGTCCGTCGCCCTCATGAGCGCCTCGTCGGCTACTTTGCCGAAGTATCCGGCGGACAGGCCTATCGCAGCGCCGAGCAGCGCGGATATCGCTGTCGCCGCGAGGCCGACTATCAACGATGCCCTCGATCCGTACATGGTCATGCTCCAGACATCGTGTCCAAGGTTGTCCGTCCCGAACGGGTGGACGAACCCGGTGTACTCCGACGGAGAGAACTCTGGCGGGAGCGGGTTGTACCAATCGTCAAGCGGCCGTGTCGGCTCGAGGCTGTCGTTATCAAGCGGGTCCTTGACCGTCGACAGCCACGGGGCGAATAGCGCCATCAATACGAATACCAGTATCATCACGAACCCGCCGAAGCCGAGCCTGTTCGATCTGAATATCTTCCAGGTCTTCTTGAAGTTGCTCCAGCCAAGACGCAGATTCTCGATGTCCTTAGGCGTCAGAAGGGTGTTGTCTCGTCGGTACTTGGAGTAGACGTAGTAGACGACTGCTAAGACCACCAGCATGGTCACCAGCAGCCCGAACCAGTGTTCGGACAGCCATGTGGGCGGGTTCTTCACGTTTATGTGCACGACGGTACTGTTCTCCAGTCCAGCGGCGTCTGTAACAGTGAGCGTCACCTCGTAATTCCCCGTCCTGTTGAACCAGAACGAGGTTACGATGCCGTACAGCACTCTGTCCTTGTTGTCGTAGTTGAATGTCCAAGTGTAGTTGACGATGCCGACATTGTCCGTAGAGAGGTTTGCGGTCAGCGTCACTCTCTGCCCAACGACGAATTTCCTGTCCGATGTCACCGCGATCGGCGGAACATCGTCTTCGACGACCGTCACGGTCATCATGTCGGTATCCCAGTTGCCCTCCGCATCCGACACGTTCAGCGTGACGTTGTACACTCTGATCGTCCAGAACACGTATGTCGCGTTCTCGCCGTACAAAACGACCGGCTCGTCGTCGTCGAAAGTCCACGTATAGTTGACTATGCCAACATTGTCTGTCGAGTTTGAGCCGCTGAGCACCAGTGTCTGGCCCGCGTACACCTCGACCTCCGGAGCCATGACTGAGGCCACGGGGTCAGTCTCGTCCTGGATAAGAGCTAGTGATGCAACTCTCGCATCTCCACTGGGTTTGTCCAGCCCGCACCAGCCTGGCACCGAGGGCAGCGAGATGGCAACGGCCGCCATGATGATGAGCGCAAGGGTCGCGAGGAGTCTCGGGGCGAGCATTCGCCTGCAGGGCTCGGACATCGGCAGGTGCGATGCAGTGAACGATCGTAGCCCGGTCATATCTTCACCCTCGGGTCCAGATATACGTATATGATATCAGCGATGAAGTTCGCGACGAGCACTGCCAGTGCCATCAGCAGGAACAACGCCTGTAGCAGGGCGTAGTCCTGTTCCAGCACTGCATCCCATGTCATCATGCCCAGCCCCTCGTATGAGAATACCATCTCGACCATGATGGTTCCTCCGAGGACCCAGCCGATGCTTATCGCCATGACGGTCACGACCGGCAACAGGGCATTCCTCATGGCGTGGTCGTTCAGTATGTCCCTGTTGGACAATCCTTTCGCCCTTGCCGTGACTATGTAGTCCTCCGTGAGGACGTCTGTCAGTGAGTTCCTCATTATGATGGCGAACTCTGCCATGATCTCGAGCGTGAACGCAGTCAGAGGCAGCACAAGATGGTACAATCGGCTGATCAGTTTCGCCCCTATCCCCATGTCGTCGATGTCCACCTCGCCAGCGAACGGCAGCCATCCTTCGGCGCCCCTGATGGGGAACCACTCGAGATTGCCGGCGAATACGACGAGCATGAACAAGGCAAATAGGAATGTGGGCATGGAGTAGAACACGAGCGCGGCGCTCATCGTGATGGCATCCGTCGGAGACCCTCGTCTCCATGCGGCGAATCTACCTAAATTGATGCCTATTATGATAGCTAGTATCGTGCCTGTACCTAACAGTATCACCGTGTTCATCAGCGCTGGTCGCATTATCTCCCAGACGTCCGCGTATTTACGCACACCTGTAGATATGCCCCAGTCTAACGTGAACACGTTGTATACGTAGTCGACGTACTGATTCGCCAACGGTTTGTCAAGCGAGAAGTTCTCGTATATGGCTCTCCTCAGCTCCGAGTCCTCAGCACCTGCGCCCCTGGGCGCGAGCACGGCTGCCGGGTCGCCAGGCATTATTCTGAACAGGAAGAAGTTGAACGAGATTATGACGATGAGCGTGATGAAGACGTACAGCAGCTTGCGGGTTATGTATGACCTCTTGCTCACCACGATTCCCACGCTCCATCTTTCTATGCTCTTTCCGTTCTTCTATTGGCTTCATTGTCTCCAGACAGATCCTTCTATGACCTCTGGTAGTCCCTCCGAGCCAAAGGTTTCGACCTGAGGCGTTCTGGGACCACCAAAGCGTTTGGTAGGCCCGAAGCGCCTGCGATTGGCGTCTCTCTCTTCGGGCCTGGTTGGGTTGGTTGTCTCTTCACCTATTCTCCGAGAGGGCTGCTTTCGTCCCCCGAATCCTTCTTGCCCTTCTTCTTTCCCCTCATCTTCGTGAGGACCACGATCGCAACCGCTGCAACGACTACGCCACCCAAGGCGATGCCTATCAGCAACCAAGGAACCGGTTCAGATCCCGATCCGATGTATTCGAGGTCAAAGTAGAGCGGGTTGCCGGACCAGAAGTTGTCAACACTCCTGCCGGGATGGGCCTCCCA
>JBFEPA010000102.1:0-4387 GCA_041550275.1 Thermoplasmata archaeon
GGCGATGGTGAGCTAAGCCTGCCGTTGAAGCCAGCCGGACTCAAGGGCAATATGACGGCTCCTGACGGCACTCCTGTTGCGGGCCTAGAAGTACGGCTCGAGAGTGCGTTCTATGACTGTGAGTTCACAACGGTCACGAACGAGACCGGCTGGTACGAGTTCCCCCTTCTCCTGGCGGGCAAGTACTCGCTGATTACAGATAATCCTGAGCTGATTCTTTTCAACGAACGCATGAACCTCGGTGAAGGAGTTCCGATGACCCGCGACTGCACGGTCTTCGAGCGAACCACGGTCAAGTTCAGAGTCACCCTCAACGGAACGGGCGTGCCATACGCACCCTATACAATCAACAACATCTATGACCCGGCGGACTACGTTTCAGGCACAGCGGACAGGTTTGGATGGGTCGAGGCCGATATCCCGCGTGGCTACTGGACGCTCTACGCGTCGGATCCATACGGCACCGACACGTATGCCGGATACGTTTCGATAGACTGCATGTCCGCATCCCCGGACCTCGTGTCCGGGACATTGCCACTGGAGCCAGCGTTCGCTGTCGAAGGCACTCCGAGAGGAGTGTCAAGCAGGCTGATCATGTCAAACTACATCGCGTTCGTAGATGAGGACGGAACGAGACTGTTCTCGGAAACCAACAGTCAGGGGTCATTCAACGCTCGGCTGCCAGCAGGCGAGTACGACGTCCTATGGTGGTCGGTTCTGGCGGACGCCGCGTATTCTGGTCACATAACGGTCGAGTCAGACATCGATGATCTGCGTCTGGACGGCGAAAGGGCGGTTGCTGTCACCGGCAGTGTATGTAGAGATGCTGACAGCTCCGGCTCGATGAATGCGTCAGAGAACGGCGCCTACGCACTCCTTGAGATCACCGACATCTATGGCAGGACCCACTTTACGAGGGCTGACGAAGATGGCGAATACAGGATCATGTCGATCAAGGGCGCCGAGGTGACATTCTCACTGGGCGACCCCGGATACTCCCAATGGAGCACCACAGGTGTGTTCGGTGATGATGCGGCCGATGTCGCTCTCTTTGCTGACCCTGACGACTTGATGGTAACTGGACGATTGACTTGTGACGGTGCGGGCATCCGCGGTGTCGAGATCGCTTTCTTGCCGGACAGCCTGTTCTCACTGCAGCCAGTCTATGTGACCACGGGTTCGGGCGGTTACTTCACAGCCTATCTGCCGCCATCGGACTACACCGTAGCGGTCAACCACGAGTCCGTCATGGGCGACGGCACATGGATACAGTACGAGTCTTACGAGACGTTCGTGCCATCCGATGACGAATTCGTCTACGACATCGCTGCTGTCAAGAGGGTCCAACTACATGGCGTGGTCCTGGGCGCTGCAACAATCACCGACGTACGGCTCGAGGGCCCGGAGAGCGCGACGGTCGACATTGACGTCTACTCATATTCCGTGTTCGTGGTGCCAGGGACGTATTATCTGTACGCCTCCGGTGTGACTGATGATCTTAGCTACGCCAAGATGATCCTTGCGGAAGTATCCGTTGGCACGACGCAATTCGATATAGATCTGGAACTAGCGTACAACGTATCCGGTGTCGCACACATCGGCTCTGCAGCCGTGTCTAAGGCAGTGACATTGACGGCTATCACATCAGAGGGCGCCCACTTGACGATCACATCGACGGCCTCAGGTTCATACAGCATTCAGCTGCCATCTGACACATATGCCGTGGAGTGCGTTCAGGAATCGCTCCTGACAGAGGGTGACAGGATACTCTACGTGGAATACTCCTCGTCGGACCTCATCACAGTCACATCGGGCGACCTCTCATTCGATCCATACCTTGAGATGGAGCTGGACAATACGACATTGACCGGCACAGTCATTGGCATCGATGGGTTGCCTACACAGGCACAGATCACCCTGGTGCCGAATACGAAGTATGGCCTCAATGCGATCGGGTACTCTGACTCTTCCGGCAGGTACTCTATAGACGTGCAGCCAGGCGATTACACGGTGCAGGTCAAACGCCTTCTGGACAGGAGCATCGCGCTCGGATACGTTAGCATAGTCCGCAACGAGGAGACAGTCCTCGATGTGGAGCTTTCGACGGGGAAGTACCTCTCTGGAAGGGTGACTGCGAACGACATCGGCGTTCAGGAGACGGTCAGCATTTCATTCGGCGACGCGACACTGAGCACCGTCAGCGACTCCGCTGGGTACTTCTCAGTGCTGGTGTAGCCAGGCACGTACTCGCTCTCGTCGAAGACGCACACGACCGAGGCAGGCATGACCATCTACTACTCGCTCTCGAAGACGGTCGATGTGGGGGAGACGGATGTATTCGCAGACTGCACGCTGTTGAGGAACACCCTGCGTACGGTCTCATCAAGCTGGAACTCCACCCTTGCGCTACCTGCTCGCCCTGGAGATACGGTGACCTACGCATTGACCGTTGAGAACACAGGCAACATCGGCGATGACTACACGTGCAAGTTCGCTGGAACAGGCTTCGATGTGAAGTTCTCGCCAGAGTCGCAGTTCATCGACTTCGGGACAAATGGCAACAAAGCGATCTTCATCATCGAGATAACAGTGCTGGATGACGCACCAGCTGGCAACACCACAGTGCCGATCCAAGTGGAATCGGAGTCCTCTTCATCGTCGAAGGCGACCGTCGAAATGATGGTCAAAGTGGCTCCCGTGTACGCATCTGAGGTCACCTACTCTGAGGAGGGTGGCGATGTGTCAAGCGAGGTCGCGACGACGCTGATAACAATCGCGAATACGGGAAACATCGGCGGTGACTTCTCCGTTGCGATCACGAACGCGGAAGTCATGAGTGACAGCGGCTGGAGCACGCGCCTGCTGGTCAAGGAGACCCTGGAGGAGCCAGAGACACTGAGCATAGCGTTCCAGGGCACGCAAGACCTGTACGTCGAGTTCACGGCGATCAGGGCTGACCCTGATCCGAACATAGAGGCCACGGTTGTCGTCTCAAGTGTCAACACTACCGGCCAGGTAGCGGTGGCGTCTGTGCCCATGCTGCTCCCAGACCTTAGCATCGGCTCCGGCGGCCTTGAGGTAGAAAGGGACGACGTATCGTACGAGTACGACCCGACGAACACCTATGTGAACATAGGCCTCGTGTGCACGATCGGTGTGTTGGTCGCGTTATTCTTCATCCTTAGGAAGCGAAAGGGCCTCGGCGGCAAGCGCAGCAAGAGAGGTGAGGGCCGATGAAGTCTATCTCTGCTAGGCGCAACAGGAATGCCCGCCTCGTTCTCGGATTGCTGGTCGCTGCGTTTATGGCCTCGGCTCTGGGCGCGATTCCGATATCGAAGAACGCTGAGGCATACTCCGACATAACCATGAACTTCGACATACCATCATATGCGGCAAAGGCCGAGGTCGTTGCATGCAAGCTGACGGTCACGGGTGGGCCTGCCGGCGATATGGGAGGCAACTACAGTTACAAGGCGGAGATCATAGCAGACAATGAGACTGGGGCGCTGGTTTCGCCGTCAAGCGGCTCGTCAGCATCTGGCGAGTTCAGCATCTCTGTCACGATGCCAGGCTATGGCCCGCAGACCATCAAGATTCGTATCAATGTCACATCCAGAGACGTATACTCCGGAGACGCAACGGAGAAGACAAGGGAATACGAAGTCAAGGTCCTGGACCCCATCGTGCTCCATGCAACCGTCTACAACATGGGCGTGGTGGACGCGAAGAATGTGACGGCGAAGTTCTACGCCGACGGCGAGTACCTTGGTTCGCGGACGTTCGATCTTGAAGCGGGATTGAGCAAAGTGCTGTCCTATAACTGGACCTGGGTGAACATCGCCGAGGGGAAGCACAAGGTGACGGTGGTGCTGGACAGCGCGAATGACATCGTGGAGTTCAGCAATGGCAACAACATCTACACAATGACGGTCTACGTTGGCGACGAAAGCAACCCGCTTGGAGCGGTATTGACCGTGGGCGTCATCGTGATAGCGGTAATGGTTTTCCTCACATACCTGCAGAAGCCAGCGCCGAAGAAGAAGAAGTAGGTCGTGTCGTAGACGAACGGCTTCCTCTCTATCAGGGATAGTCTAAAATATCTTTCAGCCTTTTCGTCGACTGTTGTGGAGACGATTGCCTTGTCTGAGAACATCATCAACCTGTCGGACGCGGACTTCAACGAGAAGGTGAAGAGTTCGCCGAAGCTTGTAGTGGATTGCTGGGCGCCATGGTGCGGCCCGTGCAGGATGATAGCGCCGACATTGGACGCTCTTGCGAAAGACTACCAGGGTAAGGTCACCTTCGCCAAGCTGGACACGGACCAGTGTCCCAAAACGGCGATGTCGTTGAGCATACACAGCATACCCACGCTGATATTCTTCAAGGA
>JBFEPA010000103.1:0-4288 GCA_041550275.1 Thermoplasmata archaeon
CCCATTCTGATAGGCATCTTGTACTGAACATAGTATGCGGACGGCCCCTGACGCACACCCGGCTGCGTCATGTGCATCCGCGTGCACGCTCGTGACCTTGAGGAGGCATCGTTACATCTTAATATGAGCCATGCACAGTCTTACTCGAACATCAAAGAACAGAATGGGATGGTTCATGCCCAAGAGATTGACGGAAGAAGCTCTCGCTGGCACATCTGCTGGCCCGGCGAAAGATGGATCCGATGGTCCACCGACAGACGAAGGCGATGAATCTGAGATAGAGAACATCGCCAGAGGTATAGACGTCTGCATCAAGGTGATAGGCTGTGGCGGAGCGGGGTCCAACACAGTCGATAGATGTACGGACTCAGGCATCTCGGGCGTTGATCTGTGCGCGATCAACACCGACGCAAAGCATCTCCTGAGCATCAAGTCGCAGAAGAAGGTCCTTATCGGCAAGATGATCACCAAAGGACTGGGTGCAGGCGCAAGGCCAGATATAGGCGAGAAGGCAGCCAATGAGAACATCGATGATCTGCGTGAGTGCGTCAAGGGTGCGCAGATTGTCTTCGTTACCGCAGGCATGGGCGGCGGAACTGGGACAAGTAGCTCCTTGGTCATGGCGAAGCTGGCGAAGGAGATAAGAGCCCTGACGGTCGGCGTGGTCACGTTGCCGTTCAAGTCTGAGGGGGAGCTGCGGATGCGAAACGCCATGGCTGGCCTGGGCGAGATCGCCAAGGTCTGTGACACGACGATAGTCGTGCCGAACGACACGTTGCTCGAGCTCGTGCCTCGGCTGCCGGTGCAAGCAGCGTTCAAGATCGCAGACGAGCTGCTGGTCCAGACAATCGCCGGCCTGACGGAGATGTTGACGAGCGCGGGTTTGGTTAATGTCGACTATGCAGACTTGAAGACGATACTAGTTGAGGGCGGAGTCTCGCTCATCGGAGTAGGTGAATCCTCCCTCAGGAGTGAGGAGCGCCTGGAGCAAGCGGTGGATGAAGCGCTCAACTCACCACTGCTGGGCAAGATGGACCTGAGAAATGCGAGGGGCGCGCTGGTCCGCGTGGTTGGCGGACCTGATATGACAATTGAGGAAGCCGCAAAGGCGGCTGAGATTGTCAGTGACAGAATCAGGAAACGAGGTCGGCTGATATGGGGATGCTCCGTTGAGGAGTCGCTTGAAGGCAAGGTCCGAATACTCATAATCGTGACTGGCGCGCAATCGAAGTACGTCCTCATGAGGGACGGCGAGAACCCGGTGATGTCGCCAACTTGCGAGGACTACAGGGGCGTGCTGAACATCCCATCAGGGGATGACGCTGACGACGATAGCTCGATGTTCGTCAGATGATGATTGGGTAGCCACGGCGGCTTTCCACGTACTTACAGTATCAGGTTAGCGACCGCCCCGAAAGTGATTGCCAGCAAGATGGACGCCGCTGTGATCCCCAACATGCTCTTGACGCCGAACTCCTTGGCAAGCACGGCAATCGCCGCCAAGCACGGCATGAAGATGGCCATCACGAGGGCGAAGACGAACATCTGTTGGTTCGTCATCGCGAGCGCAAGGTTGCTCGTCCCGAACAACACCATGAGCATCTGCAGTGCCATCTCCTTGCGGAGTATGCCGAAGACCAGTGCCACAACGGTGATGGCGGGCAATCCCAGCACTCCGGTCATGAACGGCTCGGACGGGTTGACCAGTTTTTCAAGAATGCCCTCCGCCATCAGTATCTCGAGGACGATGCTTCCCGCCAGCAGTAGTGGGAACGCAATCGTGAGAAACTCCCCTATCCTGATGCTCGTCTTCCCGATAGTCTGACTCAGTGTTGGCATTCTGAGGTCCGGTATCTCGAGCATCAGCTGGGATGGTTCGAACCTCATGATTCTGTGCAGCACGAGGCCGAGGACAGCAAGCAACGCCATCATGATGACGAATATCAACAAGGCCCATTCAGCTCCGGCATAGTTGCCCACAGTCCCGATGATTATCGCCGTCTGGGCAGAGCATGGAATCGCCATGGTGATCAATACTGCTAGGATCACGCGCTCTCGCTTCGACCCCATGGCTCTGGTGGCCAGTATCGCTGGAACATTGCAGCCATAGCCAACGACCATGGGTATAACAGCTCTGCCGTGGAGGCCAATACGATGCATGATGCCATCAAGAAGGGAGACGACTCTCACTAGGTATCCCGTATCCTCCAGCACCGATAACATGAGGTAGAATACCAGTATGTACGGTACGACGATGGCCAGCATCGCCTCGATGCTGAGGTAGATGCCGTCCACTACTCCTCCAACGACCGGGCTCTTACCCTCTTTGAGGCTATCGAACGCATCCTTCGCGATATCCTCATAAGTGCCAACAAGAGCCTGTTCTATGAGTCCTCCACCGAAGACGAGCGTCAGGAACATCGCAGCGAGAACGCCGATTAGTATCGGTATGCCCGTCGCAGGTCGTATCGTGAGGTCCGACAGGGATGAGCTGCGTTTCTCTGCTGGTGAGATCCTGCCGACCACCTCGCCTGCAATTCTCCCAGCTTCTCCGAACCTGTCCCGCTGGATGTGTGCCTGGATGCTTTCCTGATGCTGTCTTTCGAATTCCTCCGCAAGAGCGTCCGCTTGGCTGGTGACCTTGTCTCCAGCCTGCTTGCGTATCATGTTGTCGCCCATCAATATACGGATCGCAACAGCGCGGAGCGGAAGGGTCCATTCATCGCCGCCCAAGGCGTCGACGAGCTCTGAGATTATCTCCTCGGTGTGAGAGTCATACCTCACCCGGAACTCACTCTTCGGGCGCAGTCGCACAGCCTCGTGAAGCACCGCATCGATGCCTTCGTCATGTATCGCAACCGTGGGGGTTGCCGATGTCATGAGGCGCTCTTCGAGGCCAGGGACATCTATCTTCAACCCCGTCCTCTTTGCGATGTCGTACATGTTCAGCGCCACGACGACATTGTAGCCAGATTCCAGCAGCTCGAAGAGCAACACGAGGCTCCTCTCGAGCCTGGAAGCATCCGCAACGAGAATAACCGCGTCGGGCCTTCGGGAGAACAGCATGTCGGTTGCGACGCGCTCCTCATCCGTATTGCCGGACAGCGAATAGGTCCCGGGCAAGTCCACAACGTCTATGACCATGTCGCCGAGCTTGGCTTCGCCTTCGAAGAACTCGACCGTCGTTCCTGGGTAGTTCGCGCTTATGATCCCGATGCCTGTGAGCTTGCTGAATATCACGCTTTTTCCGACATTGGGGTTACCAGCAAGAGCTATCTCCATCGATGACCACCTACTAAGTGTCCTCGACCATCCGGAGGGCGTCGCCGATTGCTCTCGCGATGGCTATCCGGGTATCCTTGATGTTGACGATTATCGGCCCTCCCATAGGCAGTCTCTTTTCAATGGTCACACGGGCACCTGGAACGAACCCCATTGCGAGGATACGGCAGAGCTCCTCCTTGTTCTTGGACACGAGGTGGGACACCGTCGCTGTCCTGCCCTCCTCGATCTCCGAGAGTTTCAGCGCCTCGTTAGAGCATTCCTCGCAGGACACGGCCCTGTCGCACTTCGGTATGCGCTTGCCATGAGGGCATGTGGCCGGATGGTTCATCATCTTACACAGCGCCTCCTCCGCCTCGGCGCTAAGCGCATGCTCCATCTTGCAGGCCTGATCATGGCCCGCTTCGGTCTCTACCCCGACCATGTCGCTCAGGAACCTCTCGAGAAGTCGGTGCTTCCTGGCGATCTTCTTCGCTATCCGCTTGCCTTTCGGACTCAGGATCGTACCGTGATACGGCTCGTGCGTCACATGCCCCTGTTTGGCCAGCTTATGGATCATCTGCGTAACCGATGCCGGTGCCACGTGAAGGGCGTTTGCTATATCAGTGGTCTTCGCGGCGCCCCCCTCTTCCGTCAGGTTGTAGATTATCTTGAGATATTGCTCTGTTATCTCCGATACCATGTGTTCGAGAGTTAGGCGCACCTAAATTATAAACCTTGCCCTCTGAATCAGGAAACCGGTACATAGGAGGCCAGTGCTCACATGTCCTGAGGCAACTCACATGGAGATGCCCGTTCGGCTTTCTCAGCCTGAGAGAATCGTCATAAGCACATCGAAGGTCTTGGATATCTCCGTCTTCGCTGGGCTGTCGGGTCCATCTCCGACGACTTCGCCCTTCGCCATAGCAGTGAGGAGGGCCTCGTCGTATGGCACCTGGCCGATGCACTCTATGTCTCTAATCTTTGCCTCTTCAAGCAGCGCCTTCGTCATGTCCTTGTTCAGGTC
>JBFEPA010000104.1:0-4271 GCA_041550275.1 Thermoplasmata archaeon
ACTTGGCCAGAAGTGACGAACCCCTCACCCCATCCCTCTTCACGGTGCAGGCAGGAGACATGGCTGACGGCCGGCCAATCATCGAACGCTCCCACGGCCGCCCTGTAATAGGCGAGTTCTTCGGCAGGGTCAAGGAGATTACTGCGCTGACAGACGCGCTTTCGGATCAAACGCTCACTACCATGCACGTGCACGGAATGCCTGGAATTGGCAAGAGCACTCTGTTGTCGAAGGTCTTCGAATCCTCGTCTGGCAAGAGGTCGCAGCTCTGGTACACCTTTCGCGAATGGGATACAGAACGTTCTTTTCTGGATACATTTGCCGACTTCCTTTCGGAGCTCGGGGGCCGGGGCCTCAGCAGGTCGTTGCGATCAGGTGTTGAAACGCCCGACCTATTCTCAACATTGGTCAAAGAAATCAAGCCCCTGGACTTCACGTTGTTCTTGGACGACGTTCACAAGGTCGCAAATCGCATGGAACTGCTTCTGACCATGCTGATTGACGCGGCTAGGATCGCGGGTTCGTTCAAGGTCGTGCTCATCTCGAGGACTGCTCTTCAGCTCGTGCCCAAGGATGTGAGGCAGTGCTTGTCAATCGAAATAAGCGAACTCGACTCGAAAAGTGCTGAGGCACTGGTCCTCCACGCGGGCGTGGAGGACCCGAAGGAAATCCTTAGGGACAGTCATGGGCATCCCATGCTGTTGAACCTGATGGTCAGCAGAGGAACCGGAGGGGGCAGGCGCGATGTCATCGATTTCGTCGACAGCGAAGTCTACTCCACCCTGTCCGCCGAGGAGCGCTCGGCCATCGAGCTGCTGTCGGTCTTCAAACACCCAGTGCGAGTCGAGGCACTCCCTGGCGTGGACTACGCCTCTGTCTCTCAGTTGAGGAGGAAGTCCCTTGTCACAGAGCAAGATGAGGGCATCTGGCTCCATGACCTGCTGAGGGAGTATTTCGTTGCACGTCTCAGTTCGGACCGGAAAACGGAAGTCCACCTGCTGGCTGGAGCTTATTGTGATGGCAAGCTCGGAGCCGAGTGGAAGTTGGAGGCTCTTCACCACTTCGTGGAAGCCGGGTCCTGGGGCGATGCATCTGCGGTGGCGGTGGCTTCAGGGCAGGAGTTGGCGACGGAGTTCGCATCAGAGACGATCGAGCTCATATCGCGGATGATACGTAGCGGCAGCGAAGTTCCGGAGCCAGCTCTGTTGCTCCGTCTCCGCGGACAACTCCTGGAAGAGATGGATCGGTTCGACGAAGCGCTGCTGGATTACGAACAATCCATGTCTTTAACGCCCGATGATGACGAAGGCCGGGCGGGGATTTTGGAATCGGTCGCGAGGCTTCGGGCCGTCAACGACGAGCTGACCAGGGCACTAGAAACCCACAACGAGGCCCTATCTCTGTACGAGCGTTCGAAGGACACTGAGGGCATGGTCAGGGAGTTGCTTGGTATAGGAGTCATTCACAAGAGGCGTGGAAATGCAGAGAAGGCACGCGAGAGCTACAATGAGGCGTTGACCATCTCAACCAAGTTCGAGAATCGCGCTGCGCAGGCAGCGTGTCTCAACAACATAGGCATACTTGATTGGGAGGAGGGCCACCCAGGGGAGGCAGAAGCCCGGTTCCGTGATTCTCTGCGCTTGGCTCGAACATCAAAGGACAATTCGGGGGAGGCACGAGCGCTTGAGAACTACGCCGCGTACTGCAGGGCGTACAATCGCTTTGACGAGTCGTCGAACCTGCTAATGGAATCGTCAAAGGCCCATGCACGCGCGGGCGACATCATGGAGGCGAAGAGGCTGCGCTCTCTGTATGCTGAGTCGATGGCCGACCAGGGAAGGATAGAAGAAGCCGTGAAGTCCTGCCGTGAGGCGCTGTCCGACCCGTCTCTGAGGAAGCGCAAAGGGTTCCTCCACTCCAGTACGACTGTTGACACCGGCGATGCACATCTCATGCTGACGCTGATAGACATTCTAAGGGTCTCGGGCGACCGTGACTCGGCGATGGTAGAGCTGGACAAGTACACAAGCCTTATCGAACCGCTTGACAGCCATGTCCTTGTTGCCCGCGGATGGCTCGAACGAGCGCTGATATTCGAGGACTCCGCCGACTTCGACCGTGCCGTGGGAGCGCTATCTGAGGCCGAGAGAGTGCTGTCTCGCGCAGGCGATGACGAAGGGCTAATCGCGGTTCATATGAGGTGGGGCGTGATCGAGGAGAAGCGCGGTGATATGCGGCTCGCCGCTCAGCATTACGAGTCCGCCTCCCGTCATGCCGAGATTACTGGCAATGAGAAGGCGAAGACAATAGCGATGGACAACTTGCAGTCGGTGGCCGACGAGTGAACACCGTCACAGCTTGTTTGGCCGAAGGCCACAGAACTTGAAATATCTTGTAGGGAATCCGATAGCGGTTAGATGAGCGATGATAAGCGGAGGCAACTGCCCATCACAAGTGCCTTTGGCACACTGGGCCATGAGATTATCGAGCTGACGCCAACTTTCTTCAAGTTCTTCGCAAAGCTTCCGAAGATCGCTCAACGGTCGCTCAAGGTATTGGTGCCCTTCCTCGCACTTCTCATAATGACGGTAGCTCCTCTGCCGATGGATGCCCCGATACAGTACTCTTTGGCCATCTTCATTTGTGTATCTATGCTTTGGACATTCGGCGGTCTCCCGCTTCCTGTCACCGCTTTGCTGGTGCCGGTCCTCCTCACCTTCTACGGCATATTTCCGACCGCTGAGGCTCTGCAGCCGTTCGCTGATCCGGTGGTATACCTTCTGATGGGCGGTCTCATTATGGCGGAGGCGTTCAGGAAGCACGGTATCGACCGTCGCCTGGCGTATGTGATCGTTGCTCGCTTCGGAGGCGATGTCAGCAAGGTCCTGCTTTCGTTCATGCTCGTGGCAGCCGTGTTGTCGATGTGGATATCTAACACCGCGACGGTCGCCCTTCTCATACCCGTAGTTCTGGGGATCGCCTCCCGGGCTGGGAAGGACAAGAAGAAGCTCTCGATACTCTTCCTCCTTGGCATAGGCATAGGCTCTGCATTGGGTGGCATGGCGACGATAACCGGGTCCGCCCCGAATGCGGTCGCCTCTGGCATCCTGGCAAGGGAGACGGAATGGAGCTTCCTCGATTGGATGATGATCGGGATTCCAGCAAGTGTTGTCCTGCTATTCCTCTCGTGGCTGATGCTTCGCAGGCTATTCCCTGTTCAGACAGACAGGCTCGATATCACCTCCGTAGTCCAGGAGTTGAAGGAGATGGGCTCGCTGAACCCCGGCGAGAAGAAGACGCTTGGGATATTCCTTCCTACCGTCGTGCTGTGGATAGCAGGGGCGGAGATCGGCAATGCGCTTGGCTTCCATGCGAGCTTCATGAGCGCCGCTATCGTCGCCCTGAGCGCTTCCGTTCTGCTGTTCGCGACGAGAACGCTCGATTGGCAAGATGCAAGGTCTATTTCGTGGGATATATTCCTCATAATCGGAGCCGGCCTGGCACTGGCCGAGGGCTTACAGCAGTCAGGAGCTGCAGCATGGATGGCCGAGATACTAGTGGACCTCACAGGGGACTTTCACATATTCCTCATCATGTTGGCCGTCTCGGCAGTATCGATAGCATTCTCGAACTTCATGAGCAACACGGCTACAGCAGCCATCCTGGCTCCTATACTGATAGGTATGTCCGACGAGCTGATGGTCGACCCCAAGCTGCTGGTACTGGTCTGTGCTCTCTCCGTATCGATATCGTTCATCACGCCCATAGGGACTCCACCGTTCACGCTGATATACTCGACAGGTATCCTCTCGAGGAAGGAACTTCTGAGAAGCGGCCTGCGGATATCTGTCCCGGCAATGCTGATTATTACAGCGTCGGTGTATATGATGGTGGAGTTTGGCGTGATATGAGGTTGGTGGGTGAGTTCAATGCGTGTGTTGGTGATTGGAGCTGAGCGCCTGGGGACGCTGGTCATTAAGCAGTTGAACAAGGCCGAAGATGTCGAGGTCATTGTGGCGGAGAGGCAGAGCCAGCCGCTCGCAGTCCAGGAAGGCATCATTGACAAGGTGGACATCGTGGCCCATGTGACCGCGATGAACTTCGAGGAGGTCCTCGAAGAGGCCCGCCCAGACATGGTGATACTGGCCAGGACGATTCAGGACTGGGACAAGGTCGAGACCCCTATGGGATCTGAATACGTGGTTGGGATGGAGCGTGAACTCACGAAATTCGGCGTTGCTGTGCTGCCCGTGGACAGCAGGGTGCTAGGA
>JBFEPA010000105.1:0-4192 GCA_041550275.1 Thermoplasmata archaeon
AAGACGGCGACATCGAAGCGCTTCTGCATGGACCTCAAGGAGTACGGCGAGAAGCACCAGAAGGCGATAGACTGGACGATCGTCAACTGCAGGCAGAGGAACAGCGAGTCCAGCGTCATACTGCAGATAGTGAACCATTTCCAGCCCAACTTCCCCGACAGAGGGTTTTCCATCGCCGAGATGCTGCGCATACTGAGAAAGGACCTGGAGAAGCGGAAGGTGCACCTCGTCATAGTGCTCGACGAGGCAGACGTCCTGCTCAAGAAGGCAGGACCTGACATCATCTACAAGCTCACTCGGTTCGGCGAGGAGAAGGTCGAAGGCAGGGAGTTCATCTCGTTGATTCTTATCTCGCAGAAGAACGTCCTGGACCTCCTGGACACAGCCTCGGCGAGCACGTTCAAGCGCACGAACGTGATCGAGTTCGGTAAGTACAACTGCGAGGAGCTGAAGGACATCGTTATTCAGAGGGCCGAACTGGCGTTTCACGAGGGCGCTGTCAGCGACGACACTGCTGACATAGTCGCCGAGGTCGCGTCCGAATGGGGCGACGCGCGATTCGCCATAGAGATCCTCGAGAAGGCGGGGATGCTGGCAGACGAGGAGGGAGCCGGGGAGGTGTCGGTGGAGCACGTCCGTGGAGCCAAGGCGGAGGCGTACAGTTCCATCACCGAGTCGAAGCTGACGCCACTAGACAAGCATCAGAAGCTCACCCTGCTGGCGATAGCACGCAGTTCAAAGGGAAAGGCGTTTGTGACTACGCGGGATGTCGAGTCTGCCTACAGGGTCGCGTGCGAGGAATGGGGTGAGAAGGCGAGGGCGCACACCGCGTTCTGGGGTCTCATGAAAGACTTAGACACATTGGGTGTGGTCAGCGCCAAGAAGAGCGGCCCCGGAATATCCGGGAAGACGACAGTCATCAAGCTGCTAGATATACCGGCGAAAGTGCTTGAGCAAAAAGTCACTCAGATATTGAGTGACGAAGATTGAGCAATCGTCTGCTGGCCATACTGACACGTGACGAACAATTTTATATAGACCCGCCTCAGTCGGGATATCTGGCGGAGGACGAAGTGGTTGAGCGACGAAAGAACCGCCCTTGATCTTGTTGAACTTGAACAGGGCTTGTGTTACATCATAAGAGAGCGCAAGCCGTTCCTCGCCTTCGCGCTTTTCGAGCACGAGACTTCGGAGGGGCAGCAGGGGTTGTGCGTGACGCGACAGTTCCCTGACAAGCTCCGGGATGCGTTCAACATGGGCGATGCGCGCGTGATATGGCTCAGCCACACGCCCGGCGCAGACCATCATAATCCGACGAGCATCGGCACTCTTGCGACCATCATATCCTCGTTCATCGAGCGGTACGAGCGCTGCGTTGTCATAATCGACGGGCTGGAGTACCTGGTCATCAACAACGGCTTCCAGCAGGTCCTGAGGTTCTTGGAGCATGTGAACGAGCAGGTGATGCAGAGCAAGTCGACGGTGCTGATCCCCATAAGCCCTGGCGCCTTCAGCGAGAAGGAGCTGGCGCTGCTCGAGAGAAATGTCGAGGTGATCGAGCAGCCCGAGATGAGCGTGGCCCTCGAGAAGGACCTCACGAGCCTGATAGACCAGTACAGATGATTCTTGCGCGTGGGCAGCGCCGGGACTTTCGCGGACGGCCTTTGTGGATTCCAAACCTTTAGGATGGACGAAGCGATTCCGGCAGCAATGAGAGAAACGCCGCTCCATGCGGAGCATGTGTCTGCGCGAGCCAGGATGATCCAGTTCGCAGGCTGGGATATGCCGATCCAGTATACATCGATTATCGACGAGCATCTCACTGTGAGGAAGAGCTGCGGCATATTCGATGTCTCTCACATGGGAGACTTGGTGATCCGCGGAGAAGGCGCCGCAGACCTCATCGGACGCCTCATGACAAGTAACGTGGCCAACGCGCCTGTAGGAAGGTGCGTGTACTCCCATTTGCTGGACGACGACGGACACATTATTGACGATACCATTGCAACGCCGCTGGCAGAGGGCGAGTACCTGATGGTCCCGAACGCAGGCACCACTGGGAAGGTGCTCGAATGGATCCGCTCGCGGTCTGATGGACAGGATATCCTGAACTTCTCGGACGAAATCGCGACGATCGCCGTCCAGGGTCCATCAGCGGCCTCCGTTGTCGCCGATCTCACGACTGCGGACATCTCCGGCATGCGGCCGTTCTGGGGCGCGTTCGTCGTCCTGGACCTTGTGGAACATGAGGCACCGCCGTCGAGCGGGCTGTTCCGTAACAGAGATTTCGTCGGAGGAAACGGAGGCGCGCACGTCTACCTCTCAACGACCGGATACACAGGAGAGAATGGATTTGAAATCGCGTGCGACAACGCTGCTGCGGTGGCCATCTGGAAGGCACTGCTTGCAGGTGGCGAACGGTATGACCTCAAGCCAATAGGTCTTGGTGCTAGAGACACTCTCAGGCTGGAGAAGGGGCTGTTGTTGTCTGGCACTGATTTCGATGGCGCACAGACTTCTCTGCAGACAGGGCCGCCATGGGTCTTCAAGTTCGACCATGACTTCATCGGAAGAGACGCACTGGAACGACAGAAGCCGATTGGTGGATACCCCAGACTCGTAGGCATCAGAATGCGGGACAAAGGAATACCGAGGCATGGCTACGAGATCCACGCGGAATCAAATGTCGTAGGAACAATAACGAGCGGAACGATGTCCCCTGTCCTTAGAAGGGGAATAGCGCTCGGGTACGTGCCCCTGAGCCTATCCGAGCCAGGCACCAAGCTGCACGTCAAAATCAGGAACGACCTCGTTGACGCGGAGGTCGTCGAAACGCCTTTTGTTAGGAGGTAGCGGGCATGAAGGAACTGCTGGAGGAATTCATACGGATACCGGGCGTGTCCGGTTACGAGGATTGTATAAGGGATCGTATAAGAGAGCAGGTCGAGTCCATGGGCGAGGCCGTCGAAGAGGACAACATGGGCAACCTGACAACGACCATCGGCACCAATGGACCGCACATCGTGTTCATAGCGCACATGGATGAGCTCGGCCTGGTCGTCACGAATATCAACCCTGATGGTTCGTTGCGTATACGCAAGGTCGGTGGGATAGACGACCGCACGCTTGTAGGTAGGATAGTCGAAATCGCCACCCAGAAGGGCATCGTCACAGGAGTCATTGGCTTGAAGCCGCCGCATCTCATGACCGAGAACGACGACCGCAAGAAGGTCGTCAGCTGGGAGGACGTTCGAGTCGATGTGGGAACACGGTCTAGGAAGGAGACGGAGAAGCTGGGAGTACGCGTGCTTGATGCGATGGTCTTCAAGAAGGACATAGCGTACCTCGGGAACGATGTCATGTGCTCGAGGGGCATTGACGACCGCGCAGGCTGCGTAGTCCTGCTTGAGGCTCTGCAGAAGCTGAGAGGCAAGAAGCTCCCAGCGAGGATATCGTTCGTGTGGAGCGTGCAGGAGGAGGTAGGCCTCAGAGGAGCGAAAGTGATTGGCTTCCAGCTGAGACCTGAGTACGTCTTCGCCGTCGATACCATGACGACCACGGACGGCCCAATGCAAGGAGAGACTTTCGAAAAGATTCTGATTGGTAACGGCCCCGCATTGAGGATGTTCGACAGTTCCGCCATCGCATCCCCGAAGCTGAGGAGGATGATCGAAGGCATCGCAAAGAAGTCGAAGATCCCCCTCCAGTGCGGCTCCGGAGGTGGTGGGACCGATGCCGCAGCAACGCAGGAGTTTGGCGCGCTCGTCATGCCGCTCGGAATACCGATGAAGTACACTCACTCTCCGACGGAGTGTGCAAGCCTCCGAGACATGACTAACACCACGCGGCTGATGGTGCTGATAGCGGAGCATCTGGCCAAGGGCGGGAAGCCGAGGTGAGCGCTATGCTGGCCAAGGCAGAGGAGCTTCTCAAGCAGCTTGTCCTATCAAGGAGTTCTGAGACCGACAACGCCCTCCCCCTCGCGGAGTACGTGTCGGAATATCTGACCAAGCTCGGGCTTGAACCCGCAAGGTACGGGGACAAAGACAAGCCGGCAGTGTTCGCGAAAAGCGGCGAAGGCGGAGTGGTGCTCTCCGGACATTTGGACACCGTCCCACAAGGTGCGGGATGGAGTCGAGACCAGGGAGAGGTCGTCGACGGAGTCATGTACGGCAGGGGGGCTGCGGACATG
>JBFEPA010000106.1:0-4153 GCA_041550275.1 Thermoplasmata archaeon
AATGTACGAGAACGACTCTGAGAAAGACAGATTGATGCCCTGGCCGTCACGTCCCATGCCCCAGTTGGCCACCATGCACGGCCTGCCATATCGCCTGGCCATCTGCCCCGCTGCTGCGGATATGAACAGATGCTCCGGGGCTGAGAAGTTGATGGCGCCGGTCCGCATGTCGATTGGAGCAGATGAAGAGCCGTAGATGTGCGGAGCGCCAGGCGAGGCACATTGTGTTATCACGATGCTTGCTAGGTTCTCGCAATTGATGTTGACTATCGTCCCTGCCAAGGTCACCGACGATGATGAGCCCGGCATGGACATCGAATGGCAGAGTATGGGCACTCCGGCCCTTGCGAACTCGACCTGGGCCTCAACGGCGCCTTCGTCGAACGACAGCGGCGAGATTGGATTGGTGGCCACAGATAACAGCGGGCGCTTCCGCAGCTCGTCCCTGCCCCCAGCGACGACCGACGCCAGCTCTATCTGCCTACGGGCGTCCATGGCGTCGGTGCAGTCTCCCTGGACATGCATTGAACAGTTCTCAAACGCCGTCCAGAGCTCGTATGCGCTGTGACATCGAGCGGGAACATCCGAGATTGTCACGATGGGCCAGAAGAAGTCGATCGCGTCGAGCGCATCCGCAAGCCTTGCGAAGTCTGCGAAGTCTTGGCTGCTCGCGTTTCGCTGCTCTCCAGTGTCGATGTCCATAATGTAAAGCGTGAGCCCGTCCGTGGTCAGATGTGGCATCCCTTCGGTAGGCAGCTCGACATCGTTGGTGCTGTCACGTGCGCATAGTGTGAAGTGCTTCGGTGCCTTTGCAAGGGCATCCACAACCATGCTCTCGGGGATCTTGGCCACGTGTGTGCGCGCGTCAACGGGCGCTCCTGCCGCCTCGAGCATCGACAGGACGGAGGCGCTGCGTACAAGGACGCCAATCTCGCTTAGCGTCTCAATGCTCTTCTCGTGGACGAGCTGCTCCTCGTCAGGGTTCAGACAACTCCAACGAACCGCCGCCATAACGCCGACCTCATGACATCACAGGTCTCGACTGCCTTCTATCGAGCCCTCTATGCCTTCGAAGACTCCTTGACGATCTTGTCGAGTTTGGCGGAGATATCCTTGTCAAGCATGGTTGGCTTGTGGTTCGCAAGTATCCAATCCACCTTTTCCTTCGCGATCGTCATAGCATCCTTCTTGCCCTTGGCCTCCCACTGGTCATATGGCTCACTCGTGAACAGCTCGGAGCGGAAGAAGTCGCGGGCCTCGAGCATAGTCGCCCTCTCTCCGAGGTAGCTCCCCTTCTTCTTGCCCATGCCAAGAATTCCCACGTCCTTGATCATCTCCAGGTGGAGCGTATCCTTGTTGACGGGTACTTCGCGACAGCCTGCGATTGCCCTCCCGACTATGTCGTTGTCTATCACCATCTGTTCGTAGGAGAGCATGGTTGAACAATCGAGCATGCCTATCCCGTTGTTGATCTCGACGCCCATCGTGGCGTTCGTCATGGCGAGCATCCCATTCTCCAGAGCGCTGTGCATGCCCGGCACCTTCGCATTCGAACCTATGCCGCCAGACGCGGACGGCATCTTCACGTACCGCGCCATCTCGTTCGCGCAGCAGCACAGCAGCATCGCCTCAGGCGATGACAGCTGAATCGCGCCCGTGCGGGGGTCCATGTTGGACAGCACGGACCCGTAGATCGTCGGAGCGCCGGGTGAGTGGGCCTGCATCGCCGCCGCAAGTGCGAGCGTCTCGGCATGATTGACCACAAGGTCGCCCGCTACAGTCGCCGGGCCGCTCACGCCCATCATCGCCATGCCAGTGATATGTACTGGAACATGCGCCTCTGCCCATACCATGGCAGCATCGGTTGCGTGGCCGTCAAGCGTGAGCGGTGACATCGTGCACACCATGGCGGACATTATGTGCCGTTTCCTCAGTTCCTCGGGGCCACCAACCACCTCGGAGGCCATTCTTATCTGCGTCCTGGCCTCCTCCGCATTGGAAGTCGACTCGCTCTCGATGTGCTTCTTAGAGATGTCAAACGCCTTCTTCATCGCGGCGATGACGTGTATCTCCTCGGGAACATCCGACGCGACCACCATCGGCTCGTAGATACTGCAGAACTGCAAATAGTCCGCGATCGTAGCGCTCTTGGTGATGTCGTCCAGGACAGACAGGCGCCTGCTCCTTGTCTCCTGATTCCACACGGCTATGCCGCACCCGTCCGTCGTGTAGTAGCAGTGCGTGCCATCGCAGGGTAGGTCGTACTCCTTCTCTCGGCCGGCTAGCACGATCTTCTGTGGGGCTTTGGCGATGAGCGATTGAGTGAGGTCCGAGGCGAACCTCGCCACGGATGTCGCCTCATCGACATTGGCGCCTGCAGCTTTGAGTGAATCGCGGGCCATCTTGCTATGAACGCGTATCCCAACGGTTTCCATTACGTCAAGAGCTGCTTCGTGTATCTGTCGCTTGTCCTCGTCCTTCAGTATCTGCGCTGGCGTTCTCACTTTGAATCCGTCGGCAAATGCGGCCATCGTACAATCCCCTATCAGGTCCTATTCAGACCTTCGGACGGTACATTTCGTCATTTTAGATAAGCCTTTTTCATTTGTATATGACATATATGAATAAATGTAAGGGGTTTAATGGGTTTGTCGGGCTTCGCCGTGTGAGCGACGCCCTACGTCTCGCAGGCCTTATCGATCTACAGCGGAGAGACGTTGAACTCGATCCACGGTGCGCCATGGTACAAGGCGCTCGGGTCGCTCGGATGCGGGTTCGAGAAGTCTGCAGGCCCCTCAATGGTCAGAACATTGCCTGATATGTCGTAGCTGTTCCCGTTGAGGTTCATGTAGCCGACGCTCATCGTTCCGTAGTATCTTATGGCGTCGTAGTCTTCCTGGTTGCCCTTCCAGACCTGCCAGATAGCATCTGTCGGAACTGACTCAGCGTAGTATCCGACTACCGCGTCCGTCGGGAACTCGATCACGAGCGTCCTGCCAACGACCAAGTCCAACTCGACCGGAGTGCCCTCATAGCTGACCTGCGTACCGAGGCCAACATCGCCGCAGTTCCCGCTCAGGTATGTCAGCGGGACGTACGGGTCGTAGTCAGAATCCGGGTGAGGATTCGACGACTCGATGTAATCGAGTGCTATTGGCTCCCAGACCCAGGCGCAAGGTGCACCCGTGCCGATCACACCGGCGTTCTGCTTGACACAGTGCAGGCTCCACTGAGCGACTCCGTCTGAGTCCAAGTCGACGTTGCTTTCATCGTAGGCCACGGTCATGCTGAAGTCTTCCATATACGGCTGGTGCATCGACACATCGGTGTGCTCAAGCCATCTCGTCATCAATGCCTCATATCCCCAGCTGATATGGCCGATGCTCAGAACGATGTCGTCTCCGTCGACACTCATCACCATCGCGGTTCCCAGGCTGTCGTAGATCCACTCGTAGCCGCAGTAGATGTCGAACACTTCGTTGCCTTGGTCAGCTATCCAATCTTCCCAGTCGAGCAGATAGGCCGCGCCGTTTGAGTCCCACCACGCAATCGGATTCGATTCTGTCTCGGGCAGTCCGATCCACTCTTCTGCGGCAGCGCGGTTCATCGTGACATCTATGATTGCTCCCGTCATGTATCCATCATTGTAGTCCAGATGGGTGTACTGCATGAGACCAAGCCACGATACTGGAGAGACGATTTCTTCACTGACGGAGGCGAAATCTGCATCCGCCCAATCGACCTCCCAGACGTCATTCCAGAAGTCCGCTCCGACGACCACATACTGGAAGTATACATCCATCGACACCTCGGCGCCCGCCTTGGCTGGTCCACCCTGCGTGGGCATCATGACCGGCTCGTGGACGTTCATGGTCGGCACGTCAACACCGTGGACATTCCACCTGTAAGGAGCGTATATCAAGCCCTGGTCGCCCTCGTCGCCAAGCGGGTTGTGCAAGAGCGAGTACAGGTAGGTCACTTCACCTGCCGAGTCGGTCAGCAGCCTCTCGGTGTCCCAATTCGCGCTATCGACCCTGATGTCCCACCACGGGCCCCACTCCTCTTCGAACATGTCGTACAGCGTGTATGTTACCTCCGATGTCGTGACGGATCCGGGCTCAAAACATACCAGCAGTGTGCCGCCACATCCGGG
>JBFEPA010000107.1:0-4149 GCA_041550275.1 Thermoplasmata archaeon
ATGTTCTTCGAGTCGATCTTCGCCTATCGTCTTGAGCCTGACATTCGTACGAGTGATATCTAAGGCATAAGCTTTATTAGGCGACTTCCGCAATCATCCAACTCCCACCCAGGATGGTAGAGATGGCCGAGGAGAAGAAGAGGAAGTACAACGATGAGGAGAGTCTCAACGAACTCTGCAGGAAGTTCCTCACGACTCCCGAAGGCGATGATGGCGCCGCTATCGAATACTGTAAGGATTTCCTGAAAGTCCTGTCGAAGAAGGACTCTAAGACAGGAGCTGTTCTATCCTCTCGCTCAAGACTTCGCTGATTATCTTGCCATCGACCTTCCCACGAAGCTCCTTCATGACTATGCCCATTAGAGGACCGAGGCTCGCCTCCCCTCGTTCCCTTATGAAGTCCGCCCGTTCCGATACCACGCGGTCGCACACCGTCCGCACCTCGCTCTCGTCCGCCTTCGAGATCCCGAGACCGAACGTCGCGTGGTCGACATCGTGGTCATCGTTGTCAACCATCCATGCCAGTATCTCTGGTATGGCCTCCTTGGCGAATGCGCCGTCTCTGAGCTTTTCCAGCAGTGCTCGGATGGTATCGACCCCTATGGACGACACGTCCGTGCCATTCTTGGCCAGCTCTGGAAGCTCCTGTAGATAGATACGAGCTACGACCTGTGGGTTGCCGAGCGACACCGCCAGGAGCTCGAACTCATCGTCGAACGCGTCGTCTATCAGCGCCTGTGCCTGCTCCTTGCTGATGCCGAAGTCCTTGATGAAACGGCCGACCTTCTCCTCGGGGAGCTCGGGTATGTTGAGTCTGATGCTGTCAAGCACGGCGTCGTTCACCAGGATGGGGCGTACATCGGTCTCAGGATACATCCTGTGCTTCCCTGGAAGTGGGCGACTGTAAACGGTCGTGCCATCCGGGAGTGGGTCGCGCGTCTCCTCTGGAACGCCCTCGATTGCGGCGTTCGCCCTCGCGACAACCCTCTGGAGGGCGGCTCTTGCGCGGTTCTCGTCATCGGCTATCAGCACGAACGCATCTTCCGGCTCCAATCCAAGGTGCTCTGAGAGGGACTCCACCTCAGCAGTGGTGATGCCGTATGCAGGCAGCTCGTCGGAATGGAACAACCCTTTCACGCCGGCGACGCGCGCGTGCGCCGCAAGCTCGGCCCCTAGCCGAGTGACGCCGTCGGTGCTCTTTGAGAGTGTCTCGGCGAATTTCGGCAGCTTGACCGCCAATGCCTTTCCTCCGGATTTGATGGCGGAAGCGACCACCTTGCACTTGGATGCCTTGAACATCTCCGAAACATCGACCGTTGCGAGATCTATGGCTGCTGCTCCCCTCCGTCTGAGGATGTCTTTAATCTCCTGCAACGCGAGCTGTCTACGGACCTCCATATCGACATACACTGGCACCAATCTCAGCTCCTGGGCGCCTTTGATCTCTACACGGGCGCCGCCTGGAATCGAGATGTTGATGTCTTCCCTTATGGTGCCGATGCCCCGTCGTACCTTCCGCGTAGCCCTGAGGAGCGCGCCAAGCCTCATCGCAGCCTGCTTGGCCTCCTCGGGGGTTGTTATGTCTGGTCCTGTGGCGATCTCTATCAGCGGTATTCCAAGCCGGTCCAAGCGATAGGTGACCTCTGAACCCGCCTCCGACATCTTCCTTGCAGCATCCTCCTCGAGACATATGGAAGACACGGATATGAGCCTTCCACCGACATCCATCTGGCCTCCCGTGGATATGAGAGCAGTGCGCTGGAAACCTCCGGTGTTCGACCCATCTATCACTATCTTCCTCATGAAGTGTATCTCGTCGACAGGGGATGACTTGAGCAGAAGTGACATCTCCAGCGCCGCCTCTATCGCCAGCTTGTTCGCGTCGTGTGGCGGCTCCTCGTCCGCCTCGACGAGGCAGGAGCATCCCACCGACTGATATCGGAAGTGCAGCTTCCGCTCCGCCTCTTCAAGGGCGGCTCTGTCAATCTCGCCCATCTCGCTCTGGGTTGGCCTCAGCCGGCGAATGAATTCCTTCTCATGGTCGTCCACGAGGTCTGAGTCGCACTCGCAGAACAACTTGCCCGTGCTCAGCTGTTGATGTATCTCGATACCGACCTTCAAGCCGAGTGTCCTGTGGTCCAAGTCACACACTCCTCCTCGGCGCCATCTCACCGGCGATATTGGTGAGCATGATCTTCTCGACCTCCTCGCGATCTTTCGACTGTCCCAGGGCCCACATCAGCTTGACATAGCCTGTCTCCGGCAGCGTGTCGCCCAGAGGCACTGCGCCTGCGGACATCATATCGCGGCCTGTCGAGTAGACGTTGAGGTTGACCGCTCCCTGCAGACACTGAGTGGTGACAGCTACAAAGACGTCGTTATCCACCGCCCTGCGGATGGACTCTATCAGTCGGTCGGAAACGTGTCCCAGGCCTGTGCCAGCAATGACCATACCGTCAACTTTGCCAGCTATCATGTCGAAATGCTCCGGTTCGAATCCTGGGTAGAACTGAAGCATGCTGACGCGCTTGTTCATTCTGTCAAGGACTTCAACCGGCCCCTTGTTGCGCCTGCCGTAATCTTCTGCGAATGTGATCGTCGACCCTTCGATACGCGCGAGGGGAGCCATGTTTACGCTCTTGAACGCATCACGTCTGGACGCGTGCATCTTGCGCACCTTGGTCCCCCTATGAACGCTGCAGAAGTTGTCAGAGATATCTTCGTGCATGACAACGGCGACCTCTCCGAGGTCGGTATCCACGTAGATCCTAGTAGCTGCCAAGAGGTTCATTGTAGCGTCCGATGACGGCCTGTCAGAGGACCGCTGGGAGCCGACGCAGACGACTGGACCTGTGAGCCCTCTGAGCATGAATGCCAACGCGGCCGATGTGAACCCCATCGTGTCCGTGCCGTGCGGTATGATTACGCCGCAGGCACCCGAGTTCAGCTCGTCCGCAGCCGCCCTCGCGAGTTCCTGCCAATGCGAGACCTCCATGTTCTCGCTGTATATGGAATACAGCACCTGTGCCTTCACATCACATAGGTCCATCAGCTCCGGCACCGAGAAGACCAGCTCCTCGGCGGATTTCGCGGGGTGGACCGCGCCGGTCCGGTAGTCTACATACGACGCGATCGTCCCACCCGTGCCGAGGAACGCGACCTTCTTCTTCGAGCCGTCAACTGGCATCGACCGCTGAACCTCCGTCTTACCATGCTTCTTGGACAAGAGCCTCACCTTCGAATCGTTCCCGAGCTCCAGGCCGATGTTGTATCCGCTCGCCAACTTAAGGGTGACTATCGCTGGGTCACTGAAGTCGTGGTGTGGCATCAGGACGCCGCGATAGATCTCCTCGCCTTTGGAGACCTCTATCTCGTCGCCCACATCAACACCCGCGGCGACCAGCGCCTGGCCAACCGAGCCAGAATACCTCATTACGCGGTAGAAGGAATTCGCCGCCTTATATGATTTGCTGGCCGGCTTACAGACCAGCTCGGCCTCTTCCGATAAGGCAGTGGCAATATACTTAAGACGCGAGCTTTATGCACCGGACGGGAGGCTTGTTATGAAGGTACTGGCCGTTGGCGGAGGAGGGCGGGAACACGCGATCGTCGAGGCGCTGGCCCGCTCTGGCAACGACGTATACGCCTGCATGAGCAACAACAACCCTGGCATATCAAAGCGGGCAAAGGATGTCCTCCTTGTTGACGAGAAGAACATTGAGAGAGTCGTTGAATATGCGAATGCCAAAGGCGTTGCTCTCGCAGTGATTGGCCCCGAAGCGCCGCTCGAGGTCGGCATCGCCGATGCTCTCGACGCGGCAGGCATCCCGACAGCGAGCCCATCAAGGGCAGCAGCTATGATAGAGACTTCCAAGAGCTTCTCGCGCGAGCTCATGCTCAAGCATGACATTTCAGGACGGGCTGAGTTCACAGTCGCTAATGACATCCGGGAAGTCGAGGAGGCCATCGACACACTCGGAGAGGAAATCGTCGTGAAGCCGACCGGACTGACGGGTGGCAAAGGCGTGAAGGTCTTCGGTGAACACCTCATGTCCAGAGAAGACGTCATGTCCTATGCCAGAGACATACTCGAGAAGCGCATAGGTGGATGCGCTCAGTTGGTCATCAAGGAGAAGCTCGTCGGGGAGG
>JBFEPA010000108.1:0-4110 GCA_041550275.1 Thermoplasmata archaeon
CAAACGTTTATGTAAGCCCACCGGTTTCGCTGGATTCCTGAGGGCTCCCGTAGTGTAGTCCGGCCAATCATTCGAGCCTCTCGCGGCCGCTTTCAAGGCTGGCCGGGGAAAGCTCGATACCCGGGTTCAAATCCCGGCGGGAGCACTTCTCCTCCGTTACTAAGATTCGACCATCCTGAGCTGTGGTGGCAAATCAGCATGAGACGTGAATCCGCTCCGAGCTGCCGCATACGGATTCACAATCGGCGGATTCACTGTTTGGCTCCACTTCCCAATCTCCTCAAGACGCCCGGCCAGAAATCCGGATGATCGACCACCAGCTCGCTGAAGAAGGCGAATGGCAGAGACACGGCTGACGCGATTACAACGATTTGAATAGTGATTGTGTCTCCCGTCGCGAAGTATATCGCCATCAGGTCTTCCGAAATGCCCATCATGAGACCGACGATGAAGAACTCCGCAAAGCGGGTCAGTCTCTTCCTCGGTGCCCTAACAGTGACGTGTGTGCCTGTCATCCGATGACCTCTACTGGGAGATGTGTCTCTTCATGGATAGACTTTCATGTAGGATGGGCTTCAGTCCTGATACGATTGGATCGGGCGCCCGCGCCGAGCACGCACCAACAACATTTTCGCTAACACCCAATGAGACAACGGTCCAGCTCTGAATCTGCTCGCGCAGGAGATGGCTCTCCCTTCAGGGACGCCGGTAGAGCACGCATTCTAGCGTTATGCACGATAGGTCTTCGGAGACGCAGAGTGCCAGGAATCCAGTAGTATTGCGCCCAAGACCAGGATGGGGCCAACTATGAGCCCGGCGCCGATGACAAGAGCCGCTACAGCAACCATAAGCGATACCGCCAATCTCGGCACGGTGGACGGGGGTTGCCCCCGTCCAGCATATCTCAGCGCAACCATACCGAGCACGATGGCGGCCGATTGCAGCAGGAGCACCACCATGCCTATTGGAGACTCGCTGAAGAGCGGGGACAGCACGAGAAAGACTGTCTGATTGACGCCGCCCCCAATCATGAGCAATGCCCCAGACAAAGCCGAGTAGAAAAGGGCTTTCTGCGTCCTGTCGCTGATTCTTGATACCGACCTGAACCGCGGCAACACGAACGCATGGAAGGCCAGACCTCCAATGACCGTGAGGTATGTCGGGAGCATGAAGACGAGCGGGTTCTCCTCCCAGAAGACCTTGGTGCTGTACCAATCATACGGTATGAGAACGAAGTCGAGAACTCCGAAGTCCTCCTCCACGCCGGGCGCGAACAGATACTTGTAGACTGTACCATCGCTCACGCCTTCCAGGGCGTGGAGAGCTATTGACAGGGCGATCATGAAATAGTAGGTACCTTCCACATCGAGAGTCGTGTCAACGGTCTGTCTCACCCAGAACTCGGTCTGAGTGAACGGCTCGAACTCCTCATCGTACATTGGGCCATCATACATCCAGCTCAAGACGCCTGTCTCAGGCGGGAGAGCTACCGAGTAGTATGAGAGCATCTGCTGAGCACTCTCGTCAGGCAGAGGGAGCCCTGGACCTATCAGCAGCACCTCAGGCGCGAAGGCGTCGAAACGGTCGAAGGTTGGGACACCAAGCTGGAAATGGAGACTCTCTCCTGCTTCTGCAGGAAAGGAGTAGAAATGGGTCCCGGTTCCTTGCTCGAACTCGGCGTATATGGCATATGACACCTGGATATCGGGTATCTCCAGCGCGTCATTAATCGTGGAGCCACCCGACCGGTAAAGAGGAAGATGGCCACTCGACTCGTCGGGTACCGCCAATAGCACGACGAGAGACACGAAGACGATTGCCCCCACCGGTTTCGCAACACGCATCCTGATATCGATTACCGACCGCACATTGTGATAGACGCTAGTAACCCTTCCACCAACCCTGTTCGGTCGACTTGAGGGATTTCTTATCAGAACGGGTCTTTTCCGTGCGAGGGGAGCGGACAATCGCTGACCGGCGATTGCCATTGTGCGTCACAACGGCCCTCGCACTACTGGTGTCAATCATTCCTACAGTCTAGCGCAGAGGGGTCGCTTATCAGGCTTCCTCGTCCACGCCTTCATCGAATTCCGCGCCGCATTCAGGGCACTTGGGAGCCGTCAGGGGAGAAGGCGTTCCGCATACGGGGCACTCACCCATCTCCACCTCTTCCTGCTCCCTGTCCTTCGTTCTGGAAGGGTTACCAGGCCTCTTCTGCCTGGTGCTCCTCCTGCGGAGGCGTGTTCTGAGGGCCTTGACCTTGTCCATGTACGCCAGACCCAGCACGACGCAGAAGAGAGCCATAGCGCCCAATACCACAGCGTAGACGAAAGAAACGGGTATCGCGGGCAGGAATGGAAGCGCGACGGCCTTGTCGTTGACATATGCGCTAGCGAAGAACAGGAATCCAACAGCTGCGGGGATGGGAAGAGCTACGGTGAATAACACGCTTTGGACCATAACGGACTTCTTTGTCGGATCTGGCTGTCCGAAGAAGAGGTAGAGGCTCAGCCCCACCAGACTCGCCACGGCGACCAATGTGAAGCTGGCGCAGTAGTAGAACTGAATGGCGTCATCCATCTGGTCCATATACTCTGGCCCTGCCAGCAGCTGTGAGAATCCTAGGAAGCTGCCCAGGATCAACATGTAGGGGATGGCCTTCGGGAAGCGTTCCTCGAAGACGATGGCGGCTATGGAGCCTGCCAGAAAGAAGTCTATCCCCAGGAGTAGGAAGAACTGTGCGGGGAATACAGCCATATTCAGCACCCCCCTTCTTGGTCAATCTCTAGAGGCTTCTCTGCCTGAGTGGTTTCAGTGCTTTCTGTCGGGTTCTTCTTGGGCCCGAACAGGAGAACCACCAGCGCCAAGGCAGTGATGCCCATCGCCACGAGCACCCAGCCGGACCCCCACAGAGAAGGCGAGATGTAGCCCGCAGAGGGGATTGTCGCAACCACCTTGGAGATGTAGTCCTCCTCGGTGACCTGCCACGGGTCGATTGTGGGGTTCGTGAGGTTGTTGTCCCCCTTGGTCAACAGGAATGTGGCACTCCCGCTGGTGTTGACCGCGACAACTCTGTGAATCACTGTCGTGGGGACCCCTCTAGGATCCTTGAACACTATGATGTCTCCAACTTCGATGCTGTCGAATGAAGTCTTGTAGACCACTACGGCGTCAGCGTAGTCTATCGTTGGTGACATGCTGCTCGGGTTGTCGGATACGACGAAGAACGGCGGAGTCCCCTTGGCATAGCTGACTGCTGAGAAGACGAGGAGGCTGAGTATGACTACAGCGAAGCCGTAGTTCAGATACTTCAGGTATCTCCTCATGTTCTTCATTCAGTTCACCGTCACATCGATTGCATAGTAGCAGAATGGGCTCGTACCTGGACTGATTGTGGCATACAGAACGATGCTCGAGCTCCCGAACTCATCCGCGACCGCCTGTATCCTCATGTAAAGCGTCGAACTACCCGACAGTGTGACCGAAGATCCAGAGGACTGGGTCACGGCTCCGTCGGCGATCAATACCTGAGCAGTGGCGGGAGAGTAAAGAGAGACATTCATGCTGGTTATCCTGTCGATCGAGGAGTAGCTGTACACGGACAGACTGACGGAGTAGCTTGTCGATTCAGAATTCACGAACCTCAGGACGTAGTCGAAGTCGCTCGGTGTCGCGAAGTTCGTGGTCTGTCCAGTGCCCCAGTAGATGGTGTAGGTTATCCCACTGCCAGTCGGGTTGGTGAGCACTGCGAGCAGCCGGTCTCCCGATGATATCGAGGTCTCAGACCCCGCGAACGTGGTGATCACCTCGGACTTCGAGGTGGTTATGGGGTCAGTGCTGTCGCTGACGATCCAGTCAGTCACGGCGCCGCTCGTATACACGAGCAGGAGCACATCCATCGACCCCTGGGAACTCGCCATGGCCCAGAGGTCCAGCGCCCATGTCCCGGCGTATACCGTCGCCGCGCTGGTATATGCAGGCGACCAAAGGAAGGCTGAATTGCCGGCCGAGACTGTGAAGGACCCGCTCGTGGCAGGAGCGGTTAGGTCCGTATTGCTGGAAGCCGATGGTATCGTCCCCTGTACAGCATCGCCTATCATCGCCCATGTG
>JBFEPA010000109.1:0-4105 GCA_041550275.1 Thermoplasmata archaeon
CCTTTGCCCGCCACCGCGGCAGTGAACACGCTCACAGGCCGTTCACCTTCCTCGGCCCCTCAGAGAAGCTCGGAAACTTCGCTATATCGGTATGCGGTATGAACAGCGAGGAGGTGAACTCGTCGTAGAAGTCGTTGTCGACGCTCAGCTCGATGTATGTCAGCTCGTCGAATATCTCCGTCATCTCGCGCCTCATGTCCTTGGATAGAAGTGCCAGCCGCGCGCCTCCGAGCGACCCGTTTCCTATGAACCTATACTTCTCCCTCGGTCTGTCAGGGAACATGCCTATCGAGATCGCCCTGTCGATGTCTATGTGGTTGCCGAACCCGCCAGCGATGACGACCTCCGATATGTCATCCACGTCATCGCTCATCTTCTTCAGCAGAACGGTCGCCGCACCGTATATTGCGGCCTTTGTCCTGAGTATATTCTGGAGGTCCGCGTCCGTTATGATGAGATCATCGCTCGCACCATCAGCGAGCCGGTCCTTCCACTCAATAACGTACTCAGCCCCCTCGTCTCCCTGCCGAATGCGGTTCGTCTCGAGCTTCTGTATCCTCGCCTTGCGGTCGATCACGCCGCTGCTGTACATCTCAGCGATGAGATCTATCAGTCCTGAGCCGCAGATCCCATTTGGAGCCTCGTTGCCGAGCACGTGGTAGGATGTCCCAAAGTCGTCGTTGACCCTGATGCGGTCGATGGCGCCGTCCATCGCACGCATGCCGCTGGACACCTCGCCACCTTCGAATGCCGGCCCCGCAGAGCACGCGCACGATACGAGCCATTCGCTACATCCCAGCACCATCTCACCATTCGTTCCGACATCGATGAGAAGTGTGACATCCTCACTCGTGTGCATGCCGCTGGCGAGGATGTCCGCAACCACGTCGCCGCCGAGATAACCCGCCCTCGACGGGAACAACAGCACCCTTCCGGACGGGTGCATGTGCATCCCGAGGTCGTTCCCGCTCCTCGGAGGCATGTGGTGCGTCACAGGGACGTAAGGCTCGAGGCGAATGAACCGTGTGTCGAGGCCGACGAAGAAATGGGTCATGATGGTGTTGCCCGAGACGGACGCCCCTACGATGTCGAGCGTGGTGAGTTCCTCAGCCAGCTTCTTCGAGGCGGTCTTGAGCAGGTCGGCAATCACCGAGTTGACGGTCTTCTGGGCGAGCACCGTCAGCTCCTCGACGCCCTCCTCCTCGCTGAACATCATCCGCGCGATGACATCCTCACCTTTGGATATCTGGTGGTTGTATTCCGAAGCGGTAGCGAGCACCTCGCCCGTAAGCAGATTGATCAACTGGCCAACGACAGTGGTCGTGCCGATGTCCACCGCGAGGCCCAGCAGGTGCCCTCGCCGGTCACCGACTTCGAGACGGACTATCTCGGGCGGCGGCTCCAGCCGCGAGATGGTGGCAGTTGCCTTCCAGTCCCCCTTCCTGAGGACGTGGGGCAGCATACGCAGCGTCTCTATAGGCATCGTCAGCTCCTTGTCGTTCATGGTGCGCAGGAGCCGCTCGAGGTCGGCTGTGTTGTCGTAGATCGTAGCCTTCGGCAACTCGACAAGGGTCTTCCAGAGCCAAGGGGACGGCTCTGGCACGGCGCGCTCAGCGGATCTCTCCAGTATCTGGTGCTCGCGAATCCTCGAGCGTGGCAGGATCTCCACTTCGAGGTCGCCCTCAACGGCCGCCTCGCAGGCGAGGACGACGCCCGCTTCGACCTCCGCCCTGGACAGCATGTCCTGACGGCCCGGGAGGAATCCGCCCTTCGGCCTGACCTTGCACCGGCCGCACTTACCGTCGCCCCCGCAGACGGCGTCGATCTCTATGCCGGCGGCATCGCACGCGTCGAGAATCGTAGAGCCTCTCGCTACCGTTGCTGTCACGCCGTCGGGCGAGAAGCGGACTTTGCACTGGTCTCCGCCGTTTCCAGCCATCCGACACCAATCTGGTACGAACTACGAGCATTAGTATAAAGTGTTGTATGGCAGCCGCTCAGTCGAGCGGGCCGAATGATTGATATCAGACTAAGGGGGTACAGCTGTGCAGGTTTGTCTGTTGGGGGTTTGTACTTGATTGTTGTAGGGGAGAGAATCAACGGCCAGTTTCCTCAGGTGTCCAAGGCGATAGATGCTCGTGACTCAAAGTACATACAGGATCTCGCATTGGAGCAGGTGTCCGGCGGGGCGCATGTGCTCGATATCAACACTGGCCCAGGAAGGGACGACGGCCCCGAGGCCGCCGCGTGGCTCGTGAAGACCGTGCAGGACGCGGTCGATGTGAGGCTGTGCATCGACTCACCTGGATTGAAGACGCAGACTGCGGGGCTGTCAGCGTGTAGCAAGGAGCCGATGATCAACTCGACGACGGCGGAGCAGAAACGCATGGAGAAATTCTTCCCGCTGGCGAAGGAACATAACGCCGAGATAGTGTGCCTGACGATAGACGAGAAGGGCATCCCGAACTCGACGGAAGGGCGGACGGAGCTGGCCATGCTCTTGCTGGCGACAGCGATGGACCAGGGCATCTCGCCCGAGAAGATATTCCTGGATCCCGTGGTGCTGCCCATATCAGCTGCACAGAACCAGCTGCTGGGCGTCTGCGAAGCGGTGACCTCTTTCCGGATGCTCAACACGCCGTCGCCGAAGACGATTGTGGGCCTCAGCAACGTCTCCAGCGGGTCGGAGGAGCGGCCGCTGCTGAACAGGACCTATCTGGCAATGCTGCTGGGCAGGGGCTTGGACGCAGCGATAGTCGACCCGAACGACGTCGAACTCATGAAGACCGTCAAGGCGGCAGAGGTGCTGATGAACCGCAAGTTGTACGCACCGTCCTTCCTAAGGGCATGATTGATCGCCTACAGGCCGGTGCGAAGCCTTCGCACAGCGAGGCGCTGGAGCGCGCATGGAACGACGTGTCCTCCATCGACCTCAAGTCACTCGGCACGGACATCGGTTCCCAGGAAGATATCGATGAAGGTCTGATACGCCTGCATCTACTCGGCGACCCGCTGGTTGTCGACATCGCCGGCAGGAGTATAAGGCATGACCTCGAGGGCGGCGCGGACCTCTCCCGATACCTCCAGGTGCTGGTGCTTCACTACCTCGTGGGCGTCGGGAAGTCGCCCCTGACGAACCGCATGATATCGTTCAGGGAGCTCGAGGGTGGCGCGCTCTACTACTCGGCGTTCAAAACGAGGGCATTAACACCTCTGGTAAAGGAGTTCGGGTACAAACCAGAGCTGCTGCGTCGTGTCGCTCTCACCATGGGCGCGGAGCGGCTGACCGTCGGGTCGATGGGATTCAGGTTCAGATTCTTCGAGAAGTTGCCGGTATCCGTTATTCTCTGGCTAGGCGATGTCGAGGTCTCCGCCTCGGCAAACATGCTTTTCGACGCCAGTGCCGCCAAGATGCTGCCCACGGAGGACTTGTCGGTCGTCGGGGGAGTCACGTCCAGGACGCTCATAAAGCGTGCCCGCGAATGAGCTCACGCTGGTGCATTGCGCTATGGGAAAACGCCTTTCGGAGCTGCTCACTGGGTGAAGGTCTCTCCCTTCTCGTGCTTCTCCCTGAGGTGCTTGAGCACGATGTCCCTGTCGCGTCTTATATGCGACTCGTACCAGACGCGTACCGTGTCGGCGAGGATCTCATGGTACTTCTTGAGGTCGAATTTCGTGACAGGCACGTCCAACAGCACATACTGGCTGAATATCCTCTTCCAGCCGGCGTACTTGTAGTAGTGCTCGCCCTCGCAGAACTCGAAGACCATCCTGAAGTGGATGGTGCTGTCAACGCTGTAGTACCAGGACTTGATCGAGTCGCCGACCCTTCCCTGGGTCCTGTCCGTGAGCGAGACGTTGTCGACGCCGAGGAAGTCGAAGTCCTGCTTGAAGCTCCACTCCTCTGGATAGACGACGAACGCCGCGAAAGTGGCGCTCTCGGGGGCCAGGCTGAGGTGGAAGTTGATCTTGTTGAATCTGGACCAGATCCTGAAGAAGTCCTCCAGTAGGTTCTTGTTGATCATGACTCTTTGAGTGTTCTGCTCGACAACGTTGTCACTGATCTCAAGGGTCTTCTTCTCGAGCTCTTCGTCGAGCGCAGCGA
>JBFEPA010000110.1:0-4048 GCA_041550275.1 Thermoplasmata archaeon
ATGCTGGGCCTGGAGTTCCTGTATCTTCTCCAGGACCTCGCGCAAGCTCAGTTCTGTGTGGTCCTTCTTCATCTTGACGAGAACTTTCTTCTGCATCGCAAACCACATTCCCGAGCCAGGCGCACGATACGTCTTCAAATGATACATATCTGTATAAATATGTTTACACCAGGTCAGGCCACGCATGCGGGCACGTGCCAGCACGTATGCGCGCTGCTGTCGCGTGCGCGAACGTTCAAGCCTCTCCGAAGACCGGAACCGTCTGTCTCTCGGCCGCCTCACGGGCCTTCGAACTCGCCTCAGGCGCGAGCTTGCCGAGGCCTTTGACCTTCTTCTCGAACGTCTCGATCATCTTCGGCAGAACCTTGTAGATGGGCAGCAACATCGGAATGAAAGCCACTCTGTCCCTGCCGATGCCCAATGCGTCCAGCTCCTCGGCCAAAGACGTTAGCCGTTTCTCGGTGACGTGGGCGGCCTCACCTCCATCCTCATCGGACAGCACCACCCCGTCTGCTCCAGCTGCGAACGCACGAAGTATCTCCGCTCTTGCGACGCGCGCCGCTGAGGGCACGCGTACGATGTGCATGCTCGGCGGATACTCCATCCTCGCAGTTCCGGCAGAGTCGGCTGCAACGTACGATAGTATGTCACCGAAGAAACCGATTATCCTGATATCGTCGGACTCCACGCCAAGCAGACCGTCCATCTCGGCCTCCATCTGACGGTCGGTGTAGTGCGCCAGGTCGAACACGTCCGTCGGGCACTCGGACACGCACGCTCCGCATCCTGTGCATGCAATCTGGTCGATCGTCGGCATCTCGTCGACTGATATGGCAGCGACTGGGCAGACCGCCTCGCACGCCATGCACCTGGTGCACCTCGAGCCGTCGACCACCTGAGCCTTGACTGGGTCAAGCATCATCTTGCCGGAGCCGAGGAACTCCATCACATGCGATGCAGTGCTGCGTCCGTCCACCACGCTGTCCCTGACGTCCTTCGGGCCGATGATTGCCCCCGCAGCGAAAATGCCAGACCTGTGCGTGGAGACCGGGTCGAGCTTTGGATGCTTCTCCGATATGAAGCCGTCCTCTCCGAGTGGGATCTTCAACAGCTTCGCCAGGGCTTCAGTGCCTCGGGATGGTGTCATCGCGGCGCATAGCACGACGAGGTCGTACTCGACCCCTATAACATCGCCTAGTGGTACGTCCTCGGCTCTGAGGAGCACGCCGTCCTTGCCGGCCTGAATCGACGCCACCTTTCCGTTGATGAACCGCACGCCGAACTCTTCCTGCGCCCGCGCGTAGAACTCCTCGAACCCTCTGCCGGCAGTGCGCATGTCGATGTAATGGATGTAGACCTGCATGTACGGAAACGTCTTGCGGAGAATCACAGCCTGCTTGGTGGCGTAGTTGCAGCATATCTTGCTGCAATATGGCACGCCGACCTTCCTCGTCCTCGAGCCGGCGCAGAGGACGAACGCCACCTTCTTCACCCTTTTGCCGTCAGCCTTGCGTTTGAGCACCATCCCAGCGCCGCACTCATTGATCATCAGCCGCTCCATCTGCGTCGCGGTTATGACGTCTGGAAGCGAGAAATCGTACTCGCTGAGGGCGTTAACGTCGAATACATCGAAGCCCGTGGCAACCACTATGGCGCCGACCTTTAGGTCGACAGTCCTCTCCTTCTCGTCGAAGTCGATCGCCTTGGCCGTGCACACTTTCTCGCAGCGACCGCAGTCCTCGCAGTTCTCGAAGTCGATCACGTATGAAGCGGGGACCGCCTGAGGGAAGGGCTTGTAGATCGCTTTGCGCTCGTATAGTCCCTCCTCGAACTCGTTGGATACCACCGCCTTGCAGACCTTCTCGCACTTAGCGCATCCGGTGCACTTGGCTGGGTCCACTCCCCTCGGGGACACGCGCACGGAGACTTCGTAGTTTCCTGGCGTCCCTCCCACCCCGACCACCTCGCTCCTAGTGAGGAGCTCGATGTTCGGGTGAGCGCCGGCCTCTACCATCCTGGGGCTGAGAATGCATGGGGCACAGTCCAGCGTGGGGAATGTCTTGCTCAGCTGCGCCATCCTGCCACCGATGCTGGCCTCTCGCTCCACCATATGAACCTTGAATCCCGAGTTCGCCAGCTGCAGCGAGGCAGAGATGCCCGCTATGCCGCCACCTATGACGAGTGCGTCCTCCGAGAGTGCCACCTCTGATGGATACAGTGGCTCGAGGACGGCAGCCCTCAGCACACCACCCTTCACAAGAGCTTTCGCCTTCCTGGTCGCCGCCGCCTTGTCCTTATGTACCCATGAACACTGCTCACGCAGGTTCACGACCTCCAAGACATACGGGTTCAACCCCGCCTTCTCAAGGGTCTTCCTGAAGGTGCGTTCGTGCATCTTTGGAGAGCACGACGCTATGACGACCTTGGTAAGCCCGTGCTTCTTGATCTCCTCGACTATCTGGTTCTGACCTAGCTCCGAACAAGTGTATGTGCTGTCCTTGCTGACAACGACGCCGGGTATGTCGAGAGCGCTTTCCGTGACGGCTTTGCAGTCCACCGTGCCTGCAATGTTCGTGCCACAGTGGCAGACGAAAACGCCAACGCGTTCCTCCTTGGCCTCTTTGGCCTTCTTGGCTTCGTCACCCATAGAGACGCATGCAAGATGCCCGGGGAGGCTATTCTTCTTTTTGGTGAGAGGCGGCGGCAAGATTAGAGAAGCGTATGTTCGTATTGCGCGCACCGAGCCGAGTAATTATATATATCCCAGTTGGGCTATTAACAGCGCTCAAGCCAGTATCGGAGCTGTGAGCTGCGACAGCGGACCTGAGGCTTAGACAGACGGTATGCTCATCGAGTTTGAGGCGAGAACATCCGCAGACCGCTGTCACTATTCGATGTAATAACGGAGAGCCCAGATGACAAAGAAGAAGGCGCGGCCTGACAGCATCGTCTGTCCCGTCTGCGACCATGAATCCCCCGCAGGCTCGGGACAGTGCGACGAGTGCGGGGAGACCTTTCATCCACAGGTGAGCGAGGGGGCACCAGCTGCAGACGCCTCCAAGCAAGAGCCTTCCACTGACATGAGTCTCGAGGAGCTCATGTCGCTGCCCGGCATGAAGAAGAGCAAGGCGGTGCTTCTGCACGAAGCGGGGTTCCGCTCGATAGAGGATCTGCAGAAGACGGACGCGGCACGACTCGCGAAGATAAAAGGCATCAGCTCTTCCTTCGCGGCGAAGATCGTCGAGAACGCCCGCGGACACTCACGAATCGAAGAGGACAAGAACCTATCCGACTGGCTATCAGGAGAGGAGGGCGGTCTGTCCGCATGGTTGTCCGGGGAGGAGCGCGAAGAGCCGACGCCGGCGGAGGCGGTTGTCATCGCCTCGGAGCCCATACCAGATCCGACCATAGCGAAATGGCTCGCGGGCGATGAGGAGTCCATCGACAGCTGGTTGGAGGACTCGATTGAGATGGCCAGGTCGGAGAAGCCTGCCTCTCGAAAGGAGCTGAGAGACAGGGAGGCGGAGATCAGCCAGCTACGTGACGTCCTGCTGGAGAAGATCAAGCAGATAGAGTCCGGGGAGTTCGACCCCAAGGCGCTCGTGGATGAGATCACCCAAGCAAAGTCCGAGCTCGAGGCGGAGCGTCGCAGGGCGGCTGCCCTGGAGGACGAGCTCGAGAATGTCAAGAGGGGCAGTATCGCAGTCATCAAGTTCATCAAGAAGCAACAGGAGGCGGGAATAAAGGGAGAAAACCTCGCCGACAAGCTCGCCCAGGAGATGGCGACAAAGGAGATTCTGCAGGATAAAGTGAACGAGCTGGAGGGCATACTTACATCGTTAAGGGAGAAGGCTGAGACAGACCTCTCAGAGATGCCGCCTGAGGCGCAGGAGCTGAGACGGAAGGATCTGGAGATATCCGAACGACAGGCGAAGCTGGACGTCATGGAGAGACAGCTGAGGATAAAGGAGGAAACCTTCGCCGATGGGCTCATCAGCTACGCCACACCGGCCCATTCCGACAACGGTGTCTCCACAGACATGGCTGA
>JBFEPA010000111.1:0-4044 GCA_041550275.1 Thermoplasmata archaeon
ACACGACATCCCTTTTTATGCCGCGTATGGATTCCCAGATATCCGCATCTATGACCACCTGCTCCAACGACGCTCCTTTAGCTTGGTCGAGACCTCCTATGCCAGAGCCGAAATCCGTCATCGACAAGTTGGTCATGCCAGTGAAGGCGATCTCTGCCGCGCTAGATGAGATTCCGGGTGCTTGACCGTACAGACCCACGCCGAAGCCGCTTACCATCGAGGGCGCGCCATAGTGTTTAGCCATCTGCCCAGCCGCTGCGGCGAGGATGACCTCCTCGATGGCGCCGTATTTGATCTCCCCTGTACGCATGTTCATGATGCTGGACTCGGAGCTGTACACAACGGGCGCGCCAGGCTTCGCCAGCTGTGATATGACGAAGCTCGCGAGGTTCTCCGCGTTGACTATCGCGATCGTCGATGCTATCGTCACCGGCGATGTGAGGCCGCACAACGCCATGGACATTGAGACGACAGGGATGCCTGCCCTCGCGAACTCCATCGTAGCCTCGACCGATCCGTGCTCGAACTCGAGCGGGCAGATAGGACACTGGATGACGGAGAATATCGGCCGCCTTGCCAGTTCGTCCTCTCCTCCGACGACTGCGGAGGCGACGCGGACCATATCCCTTGCCTCGCGTTCCGACATCGCCTCGCCTTGGAAGTGTTTGGTGGTACCTTTCAGCGAGATCACGAAGTCGTTGAGCCCGTGCCCTCCCTCAGGGCCATCATGTGCGGTCACGATAGGCCACACGTAGTCTATCGAGTCGATGGCATCGCTCAAGACAGAGAAGTCCATCAGGTCCTTACCCATCGTCATGCGCTTCTCACCCGTGTCGATGTCTCTCGTGTAGACCGCAGTGCCGTTCGTCGCCATGTACGGGGATTCCTTCCGGGGAGCGCGCATGTCCTGCGCTGGATTCCTCGCCGCTAGCGTGATCTCCTTGGGCAACGACTTGACGGCATCGTTCACCATGTGCTCCTCGATGTACGCCGTCATTATGTCACGGTCGACAGACGCGCCGCCGTGCTCGAGCATCTCGAGCGCCTTGGCGCTGCCGACCTTGATGCCCGTCTCCGACAGCAGATAAATCGTGTTGTCGTGTATCAGTTCTATATCGTCCTCAGACAGAATGCTTATCTGGCAAGTCGACATACTTCCGTTCCGGCCCTATTAACGCCATGAAGGTAGTAAAAACCTTCTTCGGCGTATCCAGCAAGCGAGAGAGGGCGATGAAGATGCCGCTATGGCATGCTCATCCCGTGTTCGAGGCGGTTTGAATGGTGCTCGATGACCTAAAGGCATTTCCAAGGACTTTCAAGGTCCTCGAAGCGAGCGCTCTCATCGAGAACATGGCGTTCGGCCTTATCATACCGTACCTCGCGTTGTACATCACGATAGACATCGGCCTGGAGGAATGGAAGGCAGGAGTCGTCCTAGCAGGTTACACCGTCGCTGGCGTACCTTCGATGATAATCGGTGGGATGCTCGCCGACAAGTTCGGCAGACGGCCCGTGCTATTGGCGAGCCTTGGCCTGATGTCTATAACGATATTCCTTTACTTCTTCGCAGACAACTTCTTCACGCTTCTGACGCTGGTCCTTGCCGACTCGTTCGTCGGGTCAATGTACATGCCAGCGGCGAACGCGATGATAGCCGACATCGTGAAGCCAGTGGATCGACCGAGAGCGTTCAGCGCCTTGAGGGTGGCTTGGAACGTGGGGATCATCTTCGGCCCTGCTCTCGGCTGGTTGATCGTGTCGACTCACTCGATTAGAGTGCTGTTCGTGTTCGGAGCACTCATACTTGCGTGCGCCTTCGTCCTGAATTTCGTGTTTATAAGGGAGACGCGACCGGAGAAGATGGAGTCCTCCGCCATAACGTTCCGGGCTGTGATGTCCGTACGCAGTGATAGGCCGTTTCTGCTGCTATGCTCGGTGAGCGCGGTCTTCTGGTTCTTCTTCGCTCAGTGGATCTCCGTGCTTCCAGTATACGCATTCGATGCTCTTGGGATAGGAGAGGCGAATTTCGGTCTGCTCTTCGCGTTAAGCGCCGTGCTCGTCGTGGCTCTGCAGATGTGGGTGACCTCACAGATGGTCAAGTTCCGTAGGTCTCTGGTGCTCGCGTCGGGGCAGCTCGTCGCTTCGTTTGGCTTCGCCCTCATCTTCTTCGCGACCGACTTGCTCACCCTTGCAGGATGCATAGTGGTCATGACGATGGGCGAGATACTGTACATGTCGATCATCTCCGCGGTGGTTGCAGACATGTCCCCCGAGCAGAAGAGGGGCATCTACATGGGTTTCTCCGGGATGATTCAGCAGATAGGCAGCGGGCTCGGGTTCGTTGTCGGCATGTACATGCTTGGCGCGATGACCGATACCTCGGTGATCTGGCTGATCTTCGGCTTCGTCGGCTCGATATCATGCCTGGGTTACCTCCTGTTCGCCCGCAAAGCCGGGCCGGAAGTGGACATGCCTAAGAAGGATGAGAAGTCGGATCCCGCAGCTCATGCATGATTTGTAGCTATTGTAGAAAATCGAAATGAAGGGGGTTTGAGCAGCCTCGGGTTGTTGTCAATCGGCTGCTGGCGAGTGCATCAAGACGCTTCAGAAGCGCCTTCTCATGCCGCCGCCGTAGTTGGAGTCCGAGTCCCTGTCCCTTCTGCCGCCACCGCCACTGCGGCCGCGCCTCGGGGGCTGCTCGTACTCCTTGTCGCTCATGTTGAGATCGGTAGAGACCTCAGAGACACCGCCTTCGCCCTTGACTAGCGTGCCGTACTTGCCGACGTTCAGGCGCATGTGTCCCCTTACAAGGGAGACGTAGCCGTTCTTGATGGCCAACATGTCCTCCTTGTCGATCGATCCGATCTGGTCGTCCCAGAGGGACAGTATGATGCTGCCCGTCTCGTCCGCGATCGTGGCTTCCGCCACCTTTCTTGAGCCGCCGAATCTCCCGGGGATCTCCTTCGGCTCGCTTACCTCAAGGCACTTTGCCGAGACATCAACCCTCTTTGAGTTCGGGTTGAGCTCATTTATCTTCGTCTCGACGCTCTGCTCTTCTGTGCCGCTCGCTTCTGTCTTCTCGTCCATGCTTATTCTTCCTTTGCTGTATGGCACGATTGATACCTTGCACTTACGCAAAACTCAAACTATCGCTCAAAGAACAATTCTTCGCTCTCTAGTCCAGCTTCCTCGTAGGCTAGGCACACAACCAGTGCCAGAGGTTATGTTAGCGCCATGGTATTTAAAGTATCGCCCGGTTTGCACCCTCGAAGCGCCTCTAAGGCCGTCATTTTGTCGACAACTCCGCGCCTCCCCTGCACGGATTCGGGCAATTGGCGGAGCGCAGATTAGAAAGGCCTAAATACGGTCTCAGCGTACGGCGTTTCCGTCTTAGGGAGCAAGACGCCAGTGAGAACCAATAATCGCATCGGTACGGAACGCCGCTCCTCGACGGAGCAGGATTCTCATGGTGCTTGCTCTCGGCTCGGAGGATGCGATTCGGGAGATCGTTCCTCCTGAGGTGGAGACCTATGGCATCGTCAGGTGTAGGCCGGCCTATTTATGGCGACGGCCCACCCTCGCCTCAGGAAGTCTACCACGTCAATGACGAAGACGCCCGCGACTCCGCCTCGCGCAGATTGATTGTCCAGCGCATACCGTTCCTGAGGGTCGTATCCAGCCCCGGCGAGCGCATACTGTATTCAAGGGACCAGTCGGAGATACCGCGGTTCCTCAAGACATTCGCGTTCAGGAGCGTCCCGGACATGGTCGTCCAACCGATGTCCGTGGAGGCGCTCTCCGCCGTGATGCGGTTCGCCTGTGCCGAGAGGCTGACGATAGTACCACGCGGCTCAGGGTCCTCGCCGTTCGGCGGGTCGATGCCGGTGATGGGCGGCATGGTTATCGACATGTCCAGGATGGACCGGGTGCTCGATGTCGACACGGCGAACATGACGGTGACCGTTGAGGCCGGTGCGAGATGGGCAGATGTAGATCACGTGCTGACGGAACACGGCCTCCGCGTTCAGACCTGCCCGTCCAGCA
>JBFEPA010000112.1:0-4038 GCA_041550275.1 Thermoplasmata archaeon
ACATGTCCTTGACTTTGAGCTCTATCGATGACAGCTTGGCGAATATCGTCCGCATCTCGGACGGGTTCGATACGGGAACCATCACATCGCCGTTGACGGCAGTCGCCTCGATACCCCTCCTGGTTATCTCTGTCAGCCCGTCATCGCCGACGCCTTCCAACACGACAACCGTCGTCTTGCCGAACCGCGAGATGAGTTCCGACGGGCTGCCGCGCGCGATGATACTACCCTTGTGCATGATGGCGACATCGTCAGAGAGTTTCTCGGCCTCGTCGAGGTAATGGGTGGTGAGGAAGACCGTCGTGCCGCGGCTCTGTATCTCCTGTATGAGCTTCCACAGGTCCCGTCGCGCCTTCGGGTCCAGCCCCGTCGTGGGCTCGTCGAGGAACAGGAGCTCGGGGTCGTTAATCAGTGACAGGGCGATGCCGAGCTTCCTCTTCTCGCCCCCCGAGAGCTTCTTGGACCTGATGTTCTTCCTGTCCGATAGGCCGACAGCCTCGATCATCTCCTCGATGTCCTTCCTCGTCTTGTTCGCGTCGAACAGCTTCGCCCAGTACTCCACGGCCTCGACAGGCTTGAGGTTGTCGAACGGCTCGAAGCTCTGTGGCAGTATGCCTACCCTTCCGCGTATGCTAGCGTAATCCTTCGTCGTATCGGTGTCGAACACCCTTATCCGCCCTCTCGTGGGCGTGCGCAGGCCCTCTAGTATCTCGACCGTTGTGGTCTTTCCGGCACCGTTAGGGCCAAGCAACGAGAACACCTGGCCTCTCTCTATCGAGAAAGATATCCCGTCGACAGCCGTCGTATCAGGCGGGTACTCCTTCACCAGATCCTGGACATCGATGATCTCATCGGCCATGCCACCATCCTCCGCTAGCCGTTTTCGGCCATAGGCCAATGCGGCCATTGTAGATATGATTGTTGCCTTCCATTGTGCACAGCTAAGAGACGGCGGGCACTGCTCCCCAAGAACGGCCTGCCAGAACGTGCTTCAGCGGACTCCCTGTTCCCGGTTTCCCTCGTTTCCCTTCTGCTTGAACTTGCGGCCGCACCCGGGGCACCAGACGGCACCGGGACCGATCCGCCGTCCGCAGTATTCACAGTAGCTCGTCGTGCCAGGCGTTGTCTGCATCGTGGGCGGGTAAGCTGACGAAAGCCTTGGCACCTCCTTCATTGCTAGAAATCCATACAGGGTGATGATTGCACCTGCAATTAAACCGACGACTCCTACAATCCTGACGGAGGTATAGTAATCGTGCTGCTTCTCGTACTGGTCATCCACAAGGTCTTCCAACCCGTTAAATGGATACCACTCGTCCCAATCGTCCACGAAGTCATGGGCGCGTTCCAGGTTGCGCAGCTCCAATGATGACCAGAGCACCACGATGCCCGCTCCCAACATCATCGCGATTCCGACGGCGATCACTGCATCTCTCACAGCAACACCCTTCTGACTGCGTATCGGCCCGGGAGTATTTCATCCTTGTCGGCCACACGCTCGAAAATGTCTTCAACACCACGGAATAGAGAAGATAGATATTCATGAATCTGGTTCTACCTGCTCGTGAAGTTCGATATTCTGTCCAGACTGAGCGTGGTCATTGCGTGTGCGATGCTTCTGTGTGCTGGTCTGATTACATTACAGCGCCATGCATCCGGCAGTTCCGATGAGCCGTCCCCTAGCTACTGTATATACAACTACTTGGAGGAGTACGCCACGGGTGATGTAAGTCTTGACTCGAACGGCACCATGTACTTGCGCTGCATGGGATTCGAGGAGATCGAAGTAGACAATGAATCCGTGCAGACGGTCAAATTCACGTCGAGCCTGACAGCAGAAGTGACTGGGTGGATGAAAGTCTCAGATTGGTCGGGCACCCATACCTACGATGTCGGTGGCTACTACAAGCTGAAAGCGGAAGAGTTCTACGATCCTGACACCGGATGGTTGGTTAGGAGCATAGTGGACGAGGAAATCAGCTTGGGCGATTGGCTGTATTACAGCGAGCGCAACGAGACGACCTTCTCGGACCTCGTCGCGAGCCCCGCGGGCTTTGGTGTCTACGGGCAGGGGCTAAGCACTCCACCAGGCTCAAATTGGACCGTATGGTACTCGATAGACTCCGCGGTGGATGGATTCAGTGATGACGAACGGTTCGAGGAGCGATATGTCGATCGCCTCATGACCACCTACACCTGCACAGCGATCGAGAGCCTGAATGTGTCAGCAGGTCTGTTCGAATGCATCAAGGTCGAGTACAGCGACTGCGATACGGACTTCACGGAGTGGTACTGTCCAGCGATAGGATACTCTGTGAACATGACCTCGACCACTGATTATGGGACTGTCACCTTCGCACTCATCGAATACGACGACGGGGTAAGACAGGGGGAGGAGAACGGGATTCCGTGGATTCTTGTCGCAGGTATCGCCTCAGTGGCCGGCGCTCTGATAGCAGTTGTAGTGGCGGCTGTGCTCATACTAAGGAAGAAGAATGGCAAGCAGGACATGCCTCCGCCCCAGAACATGGAAGAGGTGGGGTAGGTCGGATTTGAACCGACGGCCTCATGCTCCCAAAGCACGTATCATACCAAGCTAAACCACTACCCCATGGCGAGCCCTGGCGGTGAAGGGGATTGACAAGGCGGAGATAAAACTATTGGGTCATGCTTATTCCAATAGGTTCGGGAGCGCGTTGATGAACTTCTCCATAGCCCTTCCGCGGTGTGACAACCTGTTCTTCTCGTCGACGTCCATCTCCGCATAAGTCTGGGTCTGTCCCTCGTGGACGAATATCGGGTCGTAGCCGAACCCGCCCGTCCCCCTCATGCCGACAGAGATTGTGCCCTTCGCAACGCCTTTGGTGATGGACGGTTCGCCTCCGGGTGCGATGAAACCTATGCAGCACTCGAATCTCGCGTCCCGCCGCTCAACCCCTTCCATCAGGCGGAGGATGCCCTCGCAGCCAAGTGTCTTGAAGGCGTACGACGAGTAGACCCCGGGGAAGCCACCGAGGGCATCCACGAAAAGGCCAGAGTCGTCGATCATTATCGGGCGGTCGTACTTTGAGAGCAGCCAGAGCAGCCCGGGGATGATGGTCGCCTCGAGCGACGAGGTCTGAAGCTCCGGATACGGCATCTTGAGATGGTCGACCTCGAGGCCGTGCTCTTCCATCTGCCGCGATATCTCCCTGAACTTGCCATCGTTGCTAGTGGCGAACGTTATTCTTTGCGTGTGTACCGCCCCCTCTTCTCTATCTCCCTGACCTTACTGAGGACTGCAGCGCCATCTTCATATGTCGTCGAATACGCGTCCTTGACTATGTCGTATAACTCCGCCCTCGAGTGATGCGCCGAGTGGAACGCCTCCTCAAGGAGGTGCATGTCGACACCCTTGTCTTCCAGCTCGGATGACTTCTGTCCCAGCGAGAAGTCTATCAGGACTATTCGGTCGCGGTCCAGGAGCATGTTGCTTGTCGTGAGGTCTCCGTGGACGATGTCGTTGGCATGAAGCTTGCCCGCAATCTCGCCAATCTGGCGACATACGCGCTCGCCGTCGACAGACGGGTCCTGGAGGGCATCCTTGACCCTCTCACCCGGGACCTCCTCCATCACGATCCTGCTGCCTTCGAAGTCCAGGGAATAGATTATCGGGACCGGAATGCCAGATTTCCTGGCCTCCAGCATGAGCCTCGCCTCGTTCTTGATCCTGAACGACTGGAGGGACCTGTCCAATGTAGGATGCCTGTAGCCCTTCACGACCCGTTGCTTAACGACGACGTCGCGGCTCATCCATATGGCGGAATCCAACCTGGCCTCTGCGCCTATCCTGTGGACGGTCACGATGCTGACGAAGGCCCTTCGGTGTAATAAGCATGTCTGATAATCCCTCGAGCACGCATTCGCAATGCTTATCATAGACGAGCCCGATGGCGACGCGTGACCCGCCTGACGATAGGTTCCGCCGCCCTCGACGACCTCCTCGACGGAGGCCTGGAAGGCGGCGCCATAACGCTCGTCTTCGGCGAGGCTGGCACC